>JBBSGC010000001.1:0-61946 GCA_038254525.1 Propionibacteriales bacterium
GGGTACGTCGAGCGGGACGGTCCCGAGGATCTGATGGACCCGCACGGAAGAGGTCCGGCGTTCTACGTCGCGCAGATGGACGCGCCACGTGCGCAGCGCAACCGGATCCACGTCGATGTCTACGCGCCGTACGACCAGGCCGAGGCGCGGATCGCGGCCGGCGGCCACCTGGTAGCCGACGAGTACGCGCCGGAGTGGTGGGTGCTGGCCGACGCCGAGGGCAACGAGGCTTGCGTCGCCACCTTTGGCTGGATCGGACCCGAACCCCTTAGACAAGCCGTGCACGCGGACGGTGATGACGAAGGTTGAGCAGGTGGTGCCGGCGTGGCCCTAGTCGGCTGTGCGAGTCACCGACGGCGGCGTTGGTAACGCCGGCGTCCACAGCCTATCGAATCCATGTTCGCTTCTGTCGGTGCGCGTCTCTATCGTGTTTGGTATGAGCAGTGCTGTTGTGCAGGCGATGGCGCCGGAGCCGGACTGGCGGCATCCGATTGCGTCCTGCCTCGACGCCGTGGACGCCGCGCTGGTGGACGTGACCGATGTTGGCTGCTGGTCACTGGCGGATGTGGAGGTGAGCGAGCTGCTACGCCGGGCAGAGGGGGCGGGCGCCCGGTTGGTCGAGCTGCGGTTGCGGCTTGTTCGTGCGGCTGACGCCCGAGATCTGGCGAAGGCGAGCGCGGCAACGTCGACCTCGGCGTGGTTGCGGTCGTTGACTCGGGTGTCGCGGGCCGTGGCGGGTGCCGATGTGCGACTGGCCGCGGCGTTGGCTGCCGATGCCGAAGCCACTCGGCGGGCACTCGCCGCGGGCAGGGTGAATGTCGAGCAGGCGCAGGTGATCACCTCGGCGCTGGCTGCTCTACCGGCCGAGGTGTCGGTCAGCGACCGAACCCAAGCGGAGGGCTGGCTGATCGAGCAGGCGCAGCTGTTTGCTCCTGAGCAGCTGGCCCGGCTCGGCAAGCGGGTCTTCGAGGTGATCGCCCCCGAGCAGGCCGATGCCCACGAGGGCCAGCTGTTGGAGGCGGAGGAGCGCCGCGCCCGCCAGCTGAGCCGGCTGGCGATGCGCCGCTGCGGTGATGGCACCACGGCCGGGTACTTCCGGCTGCCAGACGCCCAGGCCGACATGCTGCAGGCAGCTCTGGACGCGATCTGTGCGCCTCGCCGTGGCAGCCGCGGGCTGCGAGGGACGGCGTTCGACTGGGCCAACGGTCCGGCTGGCGACCCGCCTGGCGACCCGCCTGGCGACCCGGCTCGCGGGCAGGTTGCAGGACCGGAGCGGTTGCCCTACCCGGTTCGGCTCGGTCTGGGGTTCGGCGAGCTGATTGAGCACCTACCGGTCGACCGGCTACCTCAGCACGGGGGGACCAGCGCCACGGTGGCCGTCACCATCGACTACGAGCAGCTCCGTGGTTGTCTCGGCGCCGCCGAGCTGTCCACCGGCACGCGGATCAGTGCCGCGCAAGCCCGCCGGCTGGCTTGCAACGCGGGGTTGCTACCTCTGGTGCTGTCCGGCCGCTCGACCATCCTGGACCTCGGCCGTGAGCAGCGGCTCTTTGACCGCTACCAGCGACTCGCGCTTGGTGTCCGCGACCGGGGGTGTGTCTTCCCCGGCTGCGATCGGCCACCGTCGTTCTGCGAAGCCCACCACAACTGTCCCTGGTCATCGGGTGGCGCCACCGGCCTCCACAACGCTGCCCTGCTGTGCTCCTGGCACCACCACCTGGTCCACGCCGATGGCTGGACCGTCCGGCTCGCCATCAACGGCTACCCCGAGCTCGTCCCACCCGACGCTGCTGGAGCGACCTCTCGGCCCCAACAACACCAACGTTTCCGCCAGTTCGCCACTGACCCACCCGGCGGCTGACCTGACGGATAACGTGAGCACCGTGGCCACCTGGATATCGCTGCTGCGGGCCATCAACCTCGGGAGTCGCAACCAGGTGTCGATGCCGGCCCTACGCCGCGCCCTTGAAGCGGACGGTTTCTGCGACGTCCGAACCCACCTCCAGAGCGGCAACGTCGTCGCTGAGTCGGTGCACCGTAGCCCGGCGAAGGTGGCCGAGAGCGTCAACGCGGTGGTCAAGCAGGAGTTCGGGCTCGATGTCCCGGTCATCGTGCGTACCGCAGAGCAGCTGCGGCATGTGGTTGAGGCCAACCCATTTCCTGAGGCGGCGCGTGAGCGCCCGAAGATCTTGCACGTGTCGTTCCTCGCTGCTATTCCCGCTGCCGCCGGCGTACAGACACTGGTCGACCACGAGCTGACCCGACAGGTGTGCCGGGTCGAGGGCGACAACCTCTACATCGACTACGTCGACGGTGTGCACACCAGCAAGCTGACCTCCGCCTTCTTCGCCCGAAGGCTCGGTGTCGACGGCACCGCCCGGAACTGGCGCACCGTGCTGGCACTGGTGGAGCTGACTGGGTGGGGATGACTGGACGGCATGGCTCGGGGACGCCTCGCTAGGCTGCGGGCCGTGCGCATCGCGAGATTCTCCCAGGATGACGAAACCCGCTTCGCGCTCGTGGGTGCTGACAATGGCGTCGAGACGCTTGCTGTGCTGGCAGGGGACCCGCTGTACGTCGGCATCTCCCTGACGGGTGAGAAGGTGCCGGTCGACGACGTACGCCTGGTCGCCCCGGTGCTGCCGCGAAGCAAGGTGGTTGGCATCGGGCGTAACTACGCAGACCACGCCGCCGAGCTCGCCCACGACCTGCCGGTCGAGCCGCTGGTGTTTCTCAAGCCCAACACGTCGGTCATCGGTCCCGGCGACCCGATCGTCCACCCCTCGCAGACGCAGGAGCTGCACTACGAGGGCGAGCTCGCTGTCGTGATCGGCCGGATCTGCCGCCAGGTGCCCGTCGAAGCCGTGGCAAAGGTTGTCCTCGGCTACACGGTGGGCAACGACGTGACGGCGCGCGACCTCCAGCGCAGCGACGACCAGTGGACGCGAGCGAAGGGGTTCGACACCTTCTGCCCACTGGGACCATGGGTCGAGACCGACCTGGACGTTGGTGACCTCGCCATCCGAACGCTGCTCGGCGACGAGCTGCGGCAGGACGGACGCACCTCGCAGATGATCTTCGACGTGCCGACCCTGGTGTCTTATGTGTCAGGGTTCATGACTTTGTTGCCCGGCGACGTCATCCTCACCGGCACCCCGTCCGGTGTGGGCCGGATGCAACCGGGGGAGCACGTGTCCGTCACGGTTGAGGGCATCGGGACGCTGACCAACCCGGTCGTCTCCGATGACTGACGATCTCGCGGCTGGCGGTCTGGCGGCTGGCGTTGTCCGCGTCCGGTTCAGCCCGTCCCCGACCGGGAACCTGCACGTCGGCAACGTCCGCACGGCGTTGTTCAACTGGGCCTACGCCCGGCACACGGGCGGGTCGTTTGTGTTCCGGGTCGAGGACACCGACGCCGCCCGGGACAGCGAGGAGTCGTATCGGGGCTTGCTGGACTCGCTGCGCTGGCTCGGCCTGGACTGGGACGAGGGGCCGGAGGTCGGCGGGGACTACGGTCCCTACCGGCAGTCCGAGCGGACCCAGATCTATACCGAGGTGGCCGCGCAGCTGCGGCAGTCTGATCGTGCCTACGACTGCTACTGCAGCCAGGAGGAGCTCGAGCAGCGTCGGGAGGAGGCGCGGGCACAGGGACGCTCCAGCGGTTACGACGGCCACTGCCGGGCGTTGAGCGACGACGAGACGGCGGCCTATCGAGCCGCGGGACGCGAGCCGGTGCTGCGGTTCCTGATGCCCGACACCGCGATCACCTTCACGGACCTGGTGCGCGGCGAGATCAGCTTCGATCCCCAACACGTCAGCGACTATGTGCTCGTCCGCGCCAACGGGCGGCCGCTCTACACCCTTACCAACCCCGTGGACGACGCGCTGATGGGCATCACACATGTGCTGCGAGGTGAGGACCTGCTCAGCTCGACGCCTCGCCAGCTGCCGCTCCACGAGGCACTTCGTGAGCTCGGGCTGAGCACCGGCGAGGTACCTGCCTACGGCCACCTGCCGTTCGTGATGGGGCAGGGCAACCACAAGCTGGCCAAGAAGCTGTCAAAGCGCGACCCGGGCGGTGGCCTGCTGAGCTATCGCGAGCGCGGCTTCCTGCCCGAGGGTCTGCTCAACTATCTCGCGCTCCTGGGATGGTCCATCGGCGGGGACCGCGAGGTTTTCAGCCTGGTGGAGATGGCAACAGCCTTCGATGTTGCCCGGGTCAACCCCAACCCGGCCCAGTTCGATCTGAAGAAGTGCGAGGCGATCAACGGCCAGCACGTACGGTTGCTCGACAGTGCCGACCTCGCCCGGCGGCTGGTCCCGTACCTGCAGCAGATCGGCGCGCTGACTGAACAGGTGAGCGAGGGGGAGCATGCGCTGCTGCGGGCCGCGGCACCACTGGTCCAGGAGCGCATGGCGGTGCTCACCGAGGGGGCGGACATGCTGCGGTTCCTCTTCGTGTCCGAAGCTGACTTCACCGTCGACGCCACCGACGCCGCACGCACCCTTGCCGGCGAGGGGGGCGACGTGGTGCGCACCGCCCACGAGTCGTTGGCCGACCTTGAGGAGTGGTCGACTGTGACCATCGAGACCGCCCTGCGGGAAAGCCTGGTCGAGCAGCGTGGGCTCAAGCCACGGCACGCGTTCGGACCGGTGCGGGTCGCCGTGACGGGTGCGCGCATCTCGCCACCGCTGTTCGAGTCGATGGCGCTGCTCGGCCGCGAGCGATCGCTGGGTCGGCTGCAACGAGCAGTCGATCCAGCTTGACTGACGTCGCTTGACTGAAGCGGCCTGACTGAAGCTTCAGCTGCACCGAAGCTGCCGTCGGGTTTTGTGGCCCTCCGCGGCTCGGGTATCGTTCCGGCTTGGTTTCGTCCGCGGAGCCCCCTGGGGTATGGGGTAATTGGCAGCCCGACTGGTTCTGGTCCAGTTAGTCTAGGTTCGAGTCCTAGTACCCCAGCGATTGGACCGCTTCGGCCCCTCGGGTAGAGTCCAGTCCGCTCACGGCCCCGTTGTGTAGCGGCCTAGCACGCCGCCCTCTCAAGGCGGTAGCGCCGGTTCGAATCCGGTCGGGGCTACGTGCGGCAGCAGGCTCGGACCTGGTCCGAGCCTTTCTGCGTCCTCGGCTACGCGTGAGTTGCCGGTCGGGGGTTGCCACGGTCGGGGTTGCTACGGTCGGGGTTGCCACGGCCGGGTCAGGATCGGGGGTCACGTCCGATTCCCGCCAGCGCCTACGCCGGCCAATGCGTCAAGATGCAGCCTTGGCGACAATGACTGCAGTTCAATCGGTGCACCGTGACGAGGAACGGTGCTACCGCGCGGTGATGAGCCGGGACCCGCGCTTCGACGGCATCTTCTTCACCGGCGTACGCACGACGGGCAGCTACTGCCGCCCGTCCTGCCCAGCCACGACGCCCCGTCGGCACAACGTGACCTTCTTCGCCACGACAGCGGCCGCACACGCCGCAGGTCTGCGTGCCTGTCGACGGTGCCGGCCAGACGCGGTGCCGGGATCTCCGGAGTGGGACGTGCGCGCGGACACCGTCGGGCGCGCTATGCGGCTGATCCGTGACGGGGTCGTCGAGCGCGAGGGCGTGACCGGCCTGGCCGCCCGACTGGGCTACTCCACGCGGCACCTCCACCGGCTGATGGTCGTCGAGCTTGGAGCCGGGCCGCTGTCCATCGCCCGGGCTCAACGGGCGCATGCGGCCCGGCTGCTGGCCGAGACCACCGACCTGCCGTTCGCCGATGTCGCCTTCGCGGCGGGGTTCTCCTCGGTTCGTCAGTTCAACGAGACCATGCAGGAGATCTACGCCGCCACCCCGAGCCGGTTGCGTGCCCGGCGCGGGAGCCGGCTGCACGGCTGTGGACACGGGCGGGTACGCCTGCGGCTGGCGGTGCGGCGCCCCTACGCCGCAGACGCCGCGCTCGCCTTTCTCGCCAGCCGCGCGGTCCCAGGGCTCGAGGAGCTCCACGCGGGCACGTACTCGCGGTTGCTGCCGTTGCCGCACGGCACCGGCGTGGCATCCTTGACGCCCGCCGCGGACTACGTCGATGCCGTGCTCGAGCTGTCCGAGCTGCGGGACCTGGCAGTTGCCGTGCAGCGTTGCAGAGCACTTCTTGACCTGGACGCCGATCCGGTAGCCGTGGGCGAAGTGCTCGCTGCAGATCCGGCTCTGGAGCCTCTGGCCCGCACCTGTCCCGGCATTCGAGTACCCGGGCACATCGACGGCTTCGAGCTCTCCGTACGGGCGGTGCTCGGCCAGCAGGTCAGCGTGCGTCGTGCGCGCGACCTGGTGACTGCGGTGGTGGCGAATCATGGCCGGCGGCTGCCCACAGAGACCGGACGCCTTGGCGAGCTGTCGACGTTCCCTACCCCGGAGCAGCTGGCGCAGGCCGACCCGGCGACGTTCGGCGTGCCGCAGGTCCGCGGCCGGGCGGTCGTCGCGCTGGCCGAGGCGGTCGCCGACGGACGTGTCGAGCTCGGTCCCGGGGTCGATCGGGTGGCTGCCATCGCAGCGCTCGAGACCGTGCCCGGCATCGGTCCGTGGACCGCGGGCTACATCGCGATGCGCGGCCTCGGCGATCCAGACCAGTTCCTGGCCGGCGACGTCGTCGTCCGCAACGCGATGCGCTCGCCGGGTCTTCCCACGGTCACCGCCGTTGCTGCCGAGCACGCCCGACGCTGGCGGCCGTGGCGGTCCTACGCCGTCATGCACCTGTGGCGGCACGCTTCGGGCGCGGAGCCGCGCGGGCACAGCGCATGCTTGGAGCACGAGGAGGAGAGGCCGTGACCAGCAGCTGGCTCGACGTCCAGTCACCGATCGGTCCGCTTCGGCTTTGGAGTGACGGCGTGGGCATCAATGCCATCGAGTTCAGCCCTTTCCGACAGCTTCCCGCGAACGCGCGCGTGGCGCAGGCGCACGCACCGGCCATGCTGACGCCGGCGTTGGCGTCAGCCCAGGAGCAGCTCGCCGACTACTTCGCGGGCAGGCGACGCGACTTCGACCTCCCGCTGGCGCCGGCCGGCACGCAGTTTAGGCAACGCGTATGGGCCGCGCTGCGTCAGGTGCCCTATGCCCAGACCGTCTCGTACTGCGAGATTGCCCGCCGCCTCGGTCTGCCCCCGGGGGCCTCTCGGGCGGTTGGCTCCGCGAACGGCGCCAACCCGATCCCGATCGTGGTGCCGTGTCACCGGGTCGTCGGATCGGACGGCTCCCTCACCGGCTACGCCGGTGGGATGGGCCGCAAACGCCTGCTGCTCGACCTGGAGTCGGCTGCGGCCAAGCCAGCCTTGTTCTGATCCGGCCTCACTTCCGGCGGGCTCACTCGCCGGTCCGGCGCAGGGCCTGGGACAACCGCTCGGCCGCCGCCATGACCGCCGGCGCATGCAGGCGCCCGGGCGACCGGCTCAGCCGTTCGATCGGACCGGACACCGACACCGCTGCGACGACTCTCCCGGATGCCGAGCGCACCGGCGCGGAGACCGACGCTACGCCCACCTCGCGTTCTCCAACGCTCTGCGCCCAGCCCCGACGACGGATACCGGCCAGGGCGGCCGCCGAGAACGCCGCGTTCTGCAGGCCCCGTTGCATCCGCTCCGGGTCTTCCCAGGCCAGCAGCACCTGTGCCGGCGAACCAGCCGTCATCGCGAGCTGGCTGCCGACCGGCACGCTGTCTCGCAGCCCGGCCGGCCGGTCCGCGGCAGCGACGCAGACCCGGAACCCGCCCTGCCGGCGGAACAGCTGTGCGGACTCGCCGGTGATGTCGCGCAGCCGCGCCAGCACCGGACTCGCCGTAGCCAGCAGCCGGTCCTCGCCGGCAGCCGCCGCCAGCTCACCGAGTCGCGGGCCCAGCGCGAACCGGCCCTGGGTGTCCCGCACAACCAGCCGGTGGTGTTCCAACGCGACGGCTAGCCGGTGCGCGGTTGGCCGCGCCAGCCCGGTGGTGGCGACCAACCCAGCCAGACTGGCCGGTCCGGACTCGAGAGCGGCCAACACCAGCGCGGCCTTGTCGAGAACGCCGACGCCGCTGGGCTCATCCATGTTGCGATACTGCCGTCTCGAATTGTGAAACACAACCCAGCGGACACTCGTCGACAGGCCTCCGCGGGAGCGAGTCCGCCGCACTCCCGCAGACGCCGCATCCAGTGCCGCACCGGAGTCCCCGATGCCGCACCGATGCCGCGCCGATGACGCGAGAGAACGCCATGCAGAGAACGGGTCTCAGCTCTGCCAACAGGCAGCTGACGGGGCTGGTGACGGGCTCGCAACTTGGCCACGACCGGCCCGCTTGCAAGGACTGTTGACGCGACGCGCCGTTGGGTCATTGTCCTATCGGTCGTCAGTCCCTACCGTTCCAACGAGTCGAGCGCGGGCTCGGCATCGTTCACGGAAAGGTCAGACAGTGAACAAGAGTCAACTGATCGAAGCGCTCGCCGCTCACTACGACGGCAACAAAAAGGCCGCCGCTCAGGCGCTCGACTCCGTGGTGCAGACCATCACCCGGGAGGTGGCGAAGGGCGAGAAGGTCGCTATCACAGGGTTTGGCGCCTTCGAGAAGATCGTGCGGCCCGCGCGGATGGTCCGCAATCCGGCAACTGGTGAGCGCATCCGGGCGAAAAAGACCGCGGTGCCGAAGTTCCGGGCCGGGGCGGACCTGAAGGCCGTGGTGTCGGGCGCGAAGAAGCCTCCGAAGCTCACCGTCAGCAAGTCGACGAGCGTGTCGGCCGCTGGGGCGAAGAAGACGTCCAGCGCCAACAAGTCCGCCACCAAGAAGAGCACCGCGAACACCACCAAGAACAACACCGCCACCAAGAAGAGCACCACCAAGGGCACCGCCGCCGCGAAGAGCACCACTGCAAGGAAGACCGCCGCCAAGGACAGCACCGGTGGTACGCGGGACTCGACTTCGGCGAAGCGCAGCACGTCAAGCGCAGCAAAGAAGACCGCAGCAAAGAAGACCACGGCCAAGACGACTCCTGCAAAGCGGAGCTCGTCGACCACGCGCCGAAACTCACCCGCCAAGCAGGCCACAACCGGCAGGACGACTACCGGCAGGGCGACTACCGGCAGGACGACTACCGGGAGGGCGACCACAAGCAGGGCGACCACCGGCAGGGCAGCCACCGGCAGGAGCGCCGCCAAGAAGTCCACGCGCTGACCCCGGAGGGGCTACGTGGCGTCAGGTGGCGGGCAGCAGTGACAGCTGGGTCACTGCCGGTGCCTCGGCGCCACTCACGACCACGAACACCCGCTGGCCGGGTCGGAGCAGCCGGAGGGATGCCGCCGCGAAGACCGACCCGGGGAAGGCAAGCAGCACCCCGTTGTCCAGCAGCACGGTGCCGGTGCCGTCGGCCGGTTCAAAGCTCGCGACGGTCGCCTGCATGCGCGGCAACCTAGCGCAGCCGTACCTCGTTGCTGACTTGACGATCCATCGCTGCCAGCACAGCTGCGGTGTGTTCTCCGACCCCGAAGCGTCGAGCTTGTTGCAGGTGTTCGACGGTGTCCACGTCGCGACGCAGCGGAGCAAATTCGCGACGCGTGATTGCAACGGCGCCGTCGGCCCGGTGGGCAGCCAGCGACCCGGTGCCGAAACGCGGACGAACGACCACACCAGCCGGGATGAGCAGCGCCACTGTGCCGGAGCCTTCGCTGTCAGCCAGCACGGCCACCCGGTCGCTCGGTGCCTCCGCGAGCAGGGCGTCGACCAACGACGCAGTGGCCGACGGCAGGTCGCAGGTGAGCACCAGGACCGGTCGTTCGGGGCGCGTGGCGGCGACCCACCGCAGGCCTGCGCTCACCGCCGCGTTGAGCTCCGGGACGTCGGGGAGTCGGTGCAGGTGCAGGTGCAGGTCGACAACGGCACCGGCCGGCAGCAGGTCGCCGCCCACTAGGACGAGATCTCGGACCGAGGTGCTGCGTCGCAGCGCGTCCACCGTGTCCTGGGCGAAGGCCGACGCCAACCGTTGCCGCCAGGGTCCTGCGTCGGCAGCAAGTCGCATCTTGGCTCGAGCGAGCTCCTTCATCGGCAGCACCGCCACCCATTCCGAGCTGCCGTCCACCGGTCCACGGTAGGTCACCCTGCGGCGTAGGCTCGTTCCCCTTCGACCCGGCGGCGGAAGGAAAGGTGTGGCCCAGCGGAGCTGCGGACGGGCGCTGCGAACCGTCATCTCCGTGGTTCGTCCGCTGCTCAAGCTCCTCACCCGGCACGACTGGCAGGGCGGTGACTCCTTCCCCGACGGTGGCTTCGTCATCGTCGCCAACCACATATCGCATGTCGATCCGCTGACTCTCGGCCACTTCCTCGTCGAATCCGGGACGCCACCGCGGTTCCTCGCCAAGGCGAGCGTCCTGGACGTCCCTCTCGTCGGCCGGATCCTCGCCGCCAGCGGGCAGATCCCGGTGTACCGCGGGACGGCTACCGCCTCGCACGCTTTCGACGCAGCGGTTGAAGCCGTCGAGGCCGGGAAGGCGGTGATCATCTATCCCGAGGGAACAATCACCCGAGAACCACGACAGTGGCCGATGGTCGGCAAGACCGGTGCGGCCCGCGTGGCGCTCGCGACATCGTGCCCGGTAATCCCGGTCGCTCAGTGGGGTCCGGAACGCATCCTGCCGCCGTACTCCAAGCGGCTGCGCCTGTGGCCGCCCACGACTGTCACCGTGCGCGTCGGATCTTGCGTCCCGCTCGACGACCTGCGCGGGGCGGAGCTGACCACCGAGATACTTCGCGAGGCGACTGACCGCATCATGACCGCGATCACGGCGCTGCTCGAGGAGATCCGGGGCGAGCGGGCCCCGGCCGTCCGCTACGACCCCCAGCTGCACGCGCTGCCTTGTATTGGCAACCCCCACCGGCCCGAGGGCCCCGACGAGGCACGAGGTGCCTGATGGCCACGGTTGCGGTGATGGGCGCCGGATCCTGGGGGACCGCGTTCTCGCTGGTCCTGGCCGACGCCGGCAACGTGGTGCGACTGTGGGCTCGCCGCCCCGAGGTCTGCACGACGATAACGACGAACCGGTCGAACCCCGAGTACCTGCCCGGCGTCGAGCTGCCGGTCACCATCCGGGCCAGCTCCGATGCCGCGGAGGTCCTCGCGGGCGCGGACGTCGTCGTCCTGGCTGTCCCGTCGCAGACCCTGCGGGAGAACCTGCTGACCTGGGCGCCGCTGATCCCGCACGACGCGGTCCGCGTCAGCCTGATGAAAGGCGTCGAGCTCGGCACGCACCTGCGGATGAGCGAGGTCGTGACAGAGGTCACCAAGGCACCGCCACAGCTTGTAGCGGTGGTCAGCGGCCCGAACCTGGCCAGGGAGATCGCCGCGAGGCAGCCGGCGGCGAGTGTGATCGCGTGCGTCGACGAAGATGTCGCGGCCCGGCTGCAAGGGCTGTGCCACACGCCTGTGTTCCGGCCGTATACCAACACCGACGTCGTCGGTTGCGAGCTCGGCGGGACCACCAAGAACGTCATAGCCCTCGCGGTGGGTATCGGCGTGGGCCTGGGATTCGGTGACAACGCCCGGGCGTCGGTGATCACGCGCGGCCTAGCTGAGACAAGTCGACTGGCTCACGCGATGGGCGCGGACCCGGTGACGCTCGCCGGGCTGGCGGGGCTGGGCGACCTGGTGGCGACGTGCTCGTCGCCGCTGTCGCGCAACCGGACGTTCGGCCAGAACCTGGGCAAGGGGATGAGCGTGGCCGACATCGCCGGCTCGACGCGCCAGGTCGCAGAGGGCGTCAAGTCCTGCCAGTCGATATCCGAGCTGGCTCGCGCGCACGGCGTGGACATGCCCATCGTCGACCACGTGGCGGCCGTGGTTCGGGGCGAGCTGGAGCCGCGGGAGATGCTCGTTTCGCTGCTCGCCCGCTCCACCAAGGCAGAGCGTCGCTGAAGCCCGTCGTTGAGAACCGTCTACACCTGCGGAGCGGCCAAGCCGTCCAACACTTCCAACAGGTCAGCCCAGAGATCATCGACGTCCTCGATGCCCACCGACATGCGGACCAGCGCTTCCGGCACGGTGTGCGGCTCGCCGCTCCAGCGTCGTCGTCGCTCGAAGCTCGACTGGACGCCACCGAGGCTGGTCGCGTGCACCCACAGCCGCGTCGAGCGCGTCAACCGGTCGGCGGCCGCGGGGCCCGCGACCAGCTCGATCGAGATCATGCCGCCTCGCCCCGGGTAGTGGACGCGCGCGACCGCCTCGTGACCGGCCAGCCGCTCGGCGAGGGTGGCGGCGTTGGTCTGCGCTCGTTCCAGGCGCAGGTGCAGGGTGCGTACCCCCCGGGCGGCGAGCCACGACTCCAGCACGCCGGGCAGGGCCCCTCGGGAGCGGCGTTGCTCGTCCAGCGCGGTGAAGGTGGCGTCGTCGCGGGTCACCACGGCGCCGAGCATCAGGTCGCTGTGGCCGGACAGGAACTTGGTCGCCGAGTGAACGACCAGGTCGGCGCCGAGGTCCAGCGGACGCTGACCCAGCGGAGTGGCGAACGTGTTGTCCACGGCGACCTGGGCACCTGCCTCGTGCGCTCCGGCGCAGATGGCCGCGATGTCGGCGATCTCCAGCATCGGGTTGGTCGGCGACTCCAGCCACACCAGCGCGGCGCCGTCACCTGCCTTGGCCGCCTTCAGTACGGCCTCGGTGTCGGTGATGTCGACCGTCCGGACCTCGACCTGGCCGCGCTGCTCCTTGGTCGCGAGCAGGTGCAGCGTCCCGAGATAGGCGTGCGCCGGCGCGACCACGGCCTCGCCGGGCGCCACCAGGTCGAGCACAGTCGCCACGGCGGCCATGCCGGAGGAGAAGGTCAGTGCTCGGCCGTCCTCCAGAGCGCCCAGCACCTCCTCGAAGGCGGTCCACGTCGGGTTGGCGTAGCGGCCGTACTCCAGTTCGCCGCCACCCACGTAGGTGCTGGCCATCGTGAGCGGCGCGTTGAGCGGGGCGTCAGGCTCGTGCGCCGGCCGCCCGGCCGTCACGGCCACCGTCGCCGGCGCCAACGTCGCGCCCGGGTCAGGCGCCTCCGAAGCGGGTGAGCCAAAAGCGGGTGAGCCGGAAGCAGATGAGCCGGAAGCAGATGAGCCGGAAGCAGATGAGTCCGAAGTGGTGAAGTCCACAGAGTGCGTCATGGCCCCATCTTCGCCGACACTATTCGACAGCGTGTCAGGCCAGGGCGTGACCGGTAGGGTCGCAGCCGATGACGCACCCGCAGAGCAGCGCCGATGCCAGCGTGGAGTCGGGGAGCCACACCGACTCCAAGACCCTCGCGGGCGGCTCGACGGCCCGCGCCGAGCGCCGGATCCGGGTGGGCGTGGTCTTCGGCGGTCGCTCGAGCGAGCACGGGGTCTCCTGCTTGACGGCCGGGGAGGTGATCCGCGCCATCGACTTGGATCGCTATGAAGTGCTGCCGATCGGGATCACCCGCGACGGCGGCTGGGTGCTCGAGTCCGACGAACCACAGCGGTTCACGATCACCGAGCGACGACTGCCACAGGTCGACCCGCAGCGGGCCGCCGTGGCACTGACCCACGAGGTCGGTCGGCGCGAGCTCGTCGTGCACGAGCCCGGCGCGGTGCCCCGCACCCTGGGACAGGTCGACGTGGTGCTGCCCTTGCTGCACGGTCCTTGGGGCGAGGACGGAACTCTCCAGGGCCTCCTGGAGATGGCCGGCGTGCGTTACGTCGGCGCCGGCGTGCTGGCCAGCGCCGTGAGCATGGACAAGCAGATGATGAAGCGGGCGTTCGCCGCCGCCGGACTGCCGGTCCTGCCGTACGTGGTGGTCCTACCCCGGGAGTGGGACCGAGACCGTGCAGCAGTTCGGGAGTCCGTTGCCTCCCTCGGCCGACCGGTGTTCGTGAAGCCGGCCCGCGCGGGTTCCAGCGTCGGCATTACCCGGGTCGAGGACCTCGGCGACCTCGACGACGCGATTGAGCGGGCCCGAGAGTTCGACCCGAAGGTGCTCGTCGAAGCCGCCGCCGTCGGCGCTCGTGAGATCGAGTGCGGCGTCCTGGAAGCCCTCGACGGCTCGGGGCCGGAGGCCAGCGTGCCGGGCGAGATCATCATCGACGCGGACTCCGGTCACACCTGGTACGACTTCGAGGCGAAGTACGTCGACGGTGGCGGAACCGCCCAGGTCCCGGCAGACCTGCCCTCCAGCGTTGAGGAGCTGGTGCGCTCGCAGGCCGTGGTGGCGTTCGAGGCGGTCTGCGGGGAGGGGCTGGCCCGGGTCGACTTCTTCTATCTACCCAACGGCTCGGTCGTGGCCAACGAGATCAACACGATGCCCGGCTTCACGCCCACCTCGATGTTCCCCGCGATGTGGGCCGCCAGCGGAGTGGACTATCCGGCGCTGGTCGACCGGCTGCTCCGGCTGGCGCTGCAGCGGGGTACGGGCCTGCGCTGAGCCGCAAGCCGCAAGCCGCAAGCCGCAAGCCGGCAGTCGGTAACCGGCAACCGGTTCAGACGCAGCGGTGCACTACCGGGTCGGTCCGCTTCACCGCGGTCGCCAACCCGAGCAGGGGACCGGACTCCGGCGCGTAGGTGTGCGGCACCGTGACCTCGACGACACTCGCCCGCCCGATCGTGGTGAACCGGTAGTCCTCGCCAAGGTTCTCGGCATACCACGCGACTCCGTCGAGCACGGCGCACCGAGAAGCCGGGCCCAGGCCGCTGGCGGCGCTGGTGCCGCACCGCAGCACGATCGCGGGATCGCCCCACGCGGCCACCGCACCGGTGGACTGCACGGTGCGGATGGACTGTCCGGCCAACGACCGGGGCAGCGCATCGACCAGCTGGCGGCACCTGGCTGCATCGTCACCGCGAGGCGCTGGCGCGTCGATCTGCATCGGTCCGGCGCAGGCACCGAGCGCCATGACGGCACCAACCACCGTCCCCACGACAGCACGACCGGTCACCGTTCGGCCGTGTGACGTCGGCCGGTGTGGCGTCCGCCAGTGTGGCGTCGGCCGGTGTGGCGGCGGTGGCATCCTGCCGGCGGCGGGGCAGGAGCGCTCAGATGTGGACCACCGGGCAGGTCAGTGTGCGGGTGATCCCCGCGATGTTCTGCACCCGGGCGACGACAAGCTGACCGAGCTCGTCGACGTTCTTCGCCTCTGCCCGCACTATCACGTCGTAGGGGCCGGTGACATCCTCGGCGAGGGTGACGCCGTCGACGTCCGCGATCTCGCGGGCGACGTCGGCTGCCTTGCCGACCTCGGTCTGGATCAGGATGTACGCCTGCACCGCCATGGTCGCTCTCCGCTCACTCGACATGTCGGGGAATCGGTCGCGGCTCACGCTACAGGGTGGGCAAGCACCCGAATGCCACGCGCAGCCGGAGCCACCGGGTGCGGCTGCGACCACACCTGCAACCAGGGCCACCGCACTGTCGGACAGGATGGTGGCATGGCGACCTCACCTGCTGACCCGGTTCGCTGCGTGGCCGACATCGGCGAGTTCGGGCTCATCGACGAGGTCGTCGCCTTGTTCCCGGTCACGCCGCAGGTCCTGATCGGATCCGGTGACGACGCCGCCCTGCTGGCCACCCAGGGGCCGGTGCTGGTGACGACGGACTTGATGGTCGAGGGGCGGCATTTTCGGCGCGACTGGTCTGCAGCCCTTGACGTGGGCCACAAGGTGGCCGCGGCCAACCTGGCCGACATCGCGGCGATGGGCGGAACGCCGAGTGGGCTGGTGGTCGGCCTGGCCCTGCCGGCGGACCTGCCCGTGCAGTGGGTGCGAGACATGGCCGCAGGCGTTGCCGAGGAGCTCCAGCCGGTCGGCGCGACGGTCGTCGGTGGCGACGTCACCGAGTCGGATCAGATCGTGGTCGCGGTGACCGCACTGGGCCACGCCGCCGGCGACCCGGTGACCCGTCACGGAGCCCGACCGGGCGACGTGCTGGCTGTGGCCGGCCGGCTCGGCTGGGCAGCTGCCGGCCTGGCGGTGCTTGGCCGCGGCTTCCGCTCGCCTCGCGTCGTCGTCGAAGCCCACCGCCGTCCGCAGCCGCCGTACGCCGCCGGCCCACAGGCGCTGGCCGCCGGTGCGACCGCGATGATCGACGTGAGCGACGGGCTGCTGGGTGATCTCGCTCACGTCGCCGAGCGGAGCGGGGTGCAGGTCAACGTGGAGACCGCCCTGGTCGACGTACCCGAGCCGCTACGAGCGGTGGGTGCCGCGCTCGGCATCGACCCACTGTCCTTCTGCCTGACCGGTGGTGACGACCACGCGCTGGCCGCGACCTTCCCGCCGGGGCTGCCGCTGCCCCAGGGGTGGCGACGAATCGGGTCGGTCCGCGCCGGCGAGGGTGTCACGGTCGACGGGACTGCGCATGCGGGCAGCCCAGGACATCGACACTTCGCGCGCTGAACGGCTCGTCAGCGGGTGACTTTGCCCGCCTTGATGCACGAGGTGCAGACGTTCATCCGCTTCGGGGTCGACCCGACGACCGCCCGCACCCGCTGGATGTTCGGGTCGAACCGGCGTCGGGTGCGCTTGCGCGACCACGGCACGTTGTTGCCGAAGCCGGGTCCCTTGCCACAGATGTCGCAGACCGCAGCCACTGCAGGACTCCCTGAGCTCGAAAGATGCGCCGACCAGATGGGCCTGGCTCGACACGGGGCGCGACAGCCGTCCGCGCAACCCCGCGACAATATCCGACCCGCGGTCCCCGAGGCGAATCGGCCCGAGGCGAATCGGCCCGAGGCGAATCGGCCGGCGGCGAATCGGCCGGCGGCGAATCGGTCGGTGCGAGACCCGTCGGTGGGAACCGGGGCCCAGTCAGTCTCCCCGACTAGTCTGACGCCGCGCGGACTAAGGGTGCGCGACAGGGAGGGGACGATGACTCAGCCGCTCGGTCTCTCCCTGTTCCAACGCTGGTGCGAGGCCTGCGTCGACGCTCTTGGCGTGGCGCGGGAGGAGATCGACGCTCTCAACGTCTACCCGGTGCCCGACGGTGACACCGGCACCAACCTGTTCCTCACCTTGGAGGCGGCCGCGGCCGCGACGCGAACCGCGACAGCTGACGCCGACCTCGACGGGGTAGGTCGAGCCTTCGTCGACGGGGCGCTGCGCGGCGCCCGCGGCAACTCGGGCGTGATCATGTCGCAGCTGCTGCGTGCCTGCGTGCGCCCCACGTTGGCCGGACGCGACGCCGACGGCCGAGTGGCTCCCGGCACCTTTGCCAGCGCGATGGCGGCCGCGGCGAGCGCCGCCTACTCAGCCGTGGGTCAGCCCGTCGAGGGCACGATCCTCACCGTCGCCCGGGTGGCCGCTGACGCCGCCGGTTCAGCGGCCACCGCCGGCGGCGATCTCCAGGCGGTTGCGACCGCCGCCGCTGACGCTGCACGGCTGGCACTCGCCCGCACTCCAGAGCAGCTTGACCAGCTGCGCCGCGCGGGCGTGGTCGATGCCGGCGGCCGGGGCCTGTGCGTCGTGCTCGACGCCACGGTATGGGTGATGACCGGGCGCTGGTCGCCCGACGCGCAACTCACACCGGCCAAACCCACCCCGGCCCAAGCGACCCGAGCCCAACCCACAAGGGGCTCGCAGACGACGCCACGCCCAGCGGCGGCGGGCGCGCTGGCCGCGTCCGGACCCGGCTACGAAGTCATGTTCCTGCTCGACGCCGCCGACGACCGGATCCCCGCGCTGCGGTCGGCGCTGGCTGACCTGGGGGAGTCCCTGGTCGTCGTTGGTGGTGACGGGCTCTGGAACGTCCACGTGCACGTCGACGAGGTTGGAGCGGTCCTCGAGCGTGCGTTGGAGGCCGGTCGGCCCTATCGCATCTCCGTCACCCACTTCGCCGAGCCGGCCGCCCGGCAGGCAGGCCGCTCCAGTGCCACTCGGGCTGTCGTTGCGGTTGCCGCAGGGCCCGGACTGACCTGCCTGTTCGAGCAGGCGGGCGCACGGGTGGTGCCGTCGATGGCGGGGCTGCACTGCTCAACCGGTGAGCTTCTCGACGCGATCAACAGCAGCGGCGCCGACGAGGTCGTCGTCCTGCCCAACGACGCCGGCTCGCTGGTCGCGGCCGAGGCTGCAGCGGCGCAGGCTCGCGACGCGGGCGTCCGAGTGTCGGTCATCCCGACCCGGGTGCAGGTGCAGGGCCTGGCGGCGCTGGCGGTGCATGAGCCCGGCCGCTCCTTCGACGATGACGTCGTCGCGATGACGGCGGCGGCCGGTCAGACCCGCCACGGCGCAGTCACCGTGGCCGCCGGGAGGGCGATGACCTCGGCCGGCCCTTGTGAACCCGGTGACGTGCTGGGGGTGATCGCTGGCGACTTCGCGCTGGTCGGTTCCGATCTGGGCGAGGTGGCACACGAGGTCGTGCGCCGGCTGCTGGTAGGCGGGGGTGAGCTGCTCACCCTGGTCACCGGGAAGGATGCGCCCAGCGGGCTGACCGAAGGGATCCAGCAGTCGGTGTCCGGCGAGCGGCCCGAGGTGGACACCGTCGTCTACGAAGGCGGCCAGTGGCGCTATCCGTTGCTCGTGGCGGTGGAGTAGAGATGACCACCGCGGTGAGTGGCGTCGACGTACGCCTGCAGTCGCTGGTCGGCGGGAAGACGGCGACCAAGCTGAAGGACCACCTCGAGCTGTACACCGCCGAGGACCTGTTGCGGCACTACCCTCGCCGCTATGCCCGGCGGGGCCAGCTCACCGACCTGTCCGCCCTGCCACTCAACGAGCATGTGACCGTGCTGGCCCGGGTGGTGGAGGCGGCGCTGCGCGACTACCGCGACAACGGTGGCCGGTTGAAGAAGCGGTTGGAGGTCGTGGTCACCGACGGGGAGGGCACCCTGCTGCTCACCTTCTTCCATGGTGCCGCGTATCGCGCGCGCTCCCTGCGCCCCGGTGCGGTGGGCCTGTTCGCCGGCAAGGTGGGTCAGTTCCGCAACCGCCGACAGCTGCTGCACCCGGACTACGAGCTGCTTGACAGCTCGAGCGCCGCAGAGCCCGAGACCGGAACCGACACCCCAGCCGATACCGACCGGGACCTGACAACACTGGGGCGCTTTGGTCGCTCGCTGATTCCGGTCTACCCGGCCACCGCCAAGGTGAGCTCGTGGCAGATCGCTCGCTGCGTCGAGATAGTCCTCGACGGCTTGGCCGAGCTCGAGGATCCGCTGCCCGGCGACGTACGCGAGGGAGAGCGCCTGATCGGGCTGCGGCAGGCCTACGAAGGGATCCACCGCCCGGCCGACGAGGCTGCGCTCGAGGCGGCTCGCGCGAGGCTGCGCTTCGAGGAGGCCTTCGTCGTGCAGACCGTGCTCGCCCAGCATCGAACAGCACTCGAGGCGATGCCCGCGGTCCCACGGCTGCTGCGCGGCGGCGGTCTGCGGGAGCGGTTCGAGTCCCGGCTGCCTTTCACGCTGACCACCGGCCAGATCGAGATCGGGGAGACACTCGCCGCCGAGCTGGCTCAGCGGCATCCGATGCACCGGCTGCTCCAGGGCGAGGTGGGCTCCGGCAAGACCGTGGTGGCGCTGCGCGCGATGCTGCAGGTCGTCGATGCCGGCGGACAGGCCGCGCTCCTCGCCCCCACCGAGGTGCTGGCCGCCCAGCACCACCGCTCGATCACCGCGCTGCTCGGCGACCTCGCGCTTGGCGGCATGCTCGGTGGCGCCGAGGGCAGCACCCGGGTTCGACTGCTGACCGGCTCGCTGGGAGCCGCCGCCCGACGAGCGGCGTTGCTGGATGCTGCCGCTGGAGCGGCGGGCATCGTCGTGGGCACGCACGCGCTACTGGAGGATCGCGTCCAGTTCGCTGACCTGGGTCTGGTTGTGGTCGACGAGCAGCACCGCTTCGGCGTCGAGCAGCGGGCCGCGTTGACCGGCAAGGGAGATCAGGTTCGGCCACACGTGCTGGTGATGACGGCGACGCCGATCCCGCGGACCGTGGCGATGACCGTGTTCGGTGACCTGGAGACCTCGACACTGCGGGAGCTGCCGGCCGGCCGACAGCCGGTACAGACGACGGTGGTCCCGGCGACCGACCGGCCGGCTTGGCTCGACCGCATCTGGGGACGCATCCGCGAGGAGGCAAGTCGTGGGCGTCAGGCGTATGTCGTGTGTTCCCGCATCGGCGACGGCGGTGCCGAAGAAGCCGGCGGGCCGGGGGACGAGGTGGACGCGCCTGGTCGTCGCCGGTCCCGGTCGGCCGTGGAAGCCCACCGGGAGCTGAGCGACGGACCGCTGAGCGGCCTGCGGGTCGAGCTCTTGCATGGACGCATGGCCGCCGACGCCAAGGACGAAGTGATGCGCCGCTTCGCCGCCGGTGAGGTGGACGTGCTCGTCGCGACGACCGTGATCGAGGTCGGCGTCGACGTTTCCAACGCCTCGGTGATGGTGGTGATGGACGCCGAGCGCTTCGGGCTGTCCCAGCTGCACCAGCTGCGCGGGCGGGTCGGCCGAGGCGACGTGCCGGGCCTGTGCCTACTGGTCACCACGGCCTTGCCCGACAGCCCCGCGCTCCAGCGGCTTGTTTCCGTCGCGGCCACCGCCGACGGTTTCGCCATCTCGCGGCTCGACCTGGCACAGCGCCGAGAGGGCGATGTGCTGGGCGCGAGTCAGTCGGGGCGCCGGTCCAGCCTGCGGCTGCTGTCAGCCCTTGAGCACGAGGACGTCATCGCCGCGGCCCGCCAGGCCGCCACGCGGACCGTGGCCGAAGACCCTCGGCTCATGGAGCACATTCCGCTGGCTGCCGCCGTGTTCCGCCTGGAGGAGACCCAGCAGGCCGACTACCTGGACAAGGCGTGACCCGGATCGTCAGTGGGATCGCGGGTGGTCGCCGGTTGCGCACACCGCCGGGGGAGCGCACCCGCCCCACGACGGATCGCGTCCGGGAAGCCCTGTTCTCCGCGCTCGAGGCGCTGCTCGGCCCGTTAGCGGGACTGCACCTGCTTGACCTGTTCGCCGGCTCGGGTGCTGTCGGACTCGAGGGCCTCTCTCGCGGTGCTGAGCGGGCGGTCCTGGTGGAGCAGGACCGACGGACTGCCTCGCTGATCGTCAGCAACGCGGGGCAGCTCGGGTTGGCCGGGGCCAGCGTCGTTGTCCAGCCGGTGCAGCGATATCTCGACCACGGCTCCCCGGAGGCGTTCGACGTGGTCTTCGCGGACCCGCCGTACTCGCTGGCGGACGACCTGGTGCAGGCCGCGCTGTCCGCCCTGGTCACCCGGGGCTGGCTGGGTGACCAGGCAGTGGTCGTCGTGGAGCGCTCCAAGCGCGGCCCTCAGCCCAGCTGGCCGGAAGGGCTCGGGCCGCTGCACGACCGCACGTACGGCGAGACGGTGCTTTGGTACGGTCGCCGCGGCGAGCGCCTCGGTCCGCTCGGTGCGCCCTTTCGCTTCCCCGTCCGCCTCGAGGAGGAGCCACCCCGGTGACCACCGCCGTCTGCCCCGGGTCCTTTGACCCGCTGACCTACGGGCACCTCGACATCATCACCCGGGCGGCGGCCATGTTCGACGGCGTCACCGTCGGAGTCCTCGTCAACGCCGGCAAGCGCAGCCTGTTCGACGTGGCGGAGCGCGTCGAGATGCTCGAGTCAGCGGTGCTGCACCTGTCGAACGTGACCGTGGCCAGCTTCGACGGGCTGCTGGTCGACTTCAGCCGTTCGCGGGGCAGCACCGTCATCGTCAAGGGGCTGCGCGCCTCCGCGGACTTCGACTACGAGGTCCAGATGGCCCAGATGAACCGACACCTCGAACCCGACCTGGACACGGTGTTTCTCCCCGCGTCGCCCGAACGCTCCTTCCTCGCGTCAAGTCTCGTCAAGGAGGTCGCCGCGCTCGGTGGCGACGTCAGCGCGATGTTGCCGCGCGTTATCGTGGACCGGCTGCTCGCGCGGCTCGCCGACCGCGGTCGCGACTGAGGGCGGCGGACAGACACCTGCCGACAACCAGACGAGCCGGGAGGACGCGTGGGTGGCCAAGACGTGCCGGATGGCGGGGGCCTGGCAGCCGGCGAAGGCCTGGCGGCTGACGGAGACGTGCGCGCCAAGGTCGTCGAGCTCCGTCAGCTGGTCGAGCAGGCTCGTTCGATGCCGATGTCGGCCTCGTGCGTGGTGAACCGCACGGAGCTTCTGGCACATCTCGACGAGCTGTCGTTTCTGCTCACTAATACGCTTTCCGACGCCGACCGCGTCCGTGCCGACTCGGCCGCGGTCGTGGCCCAAGGCCGCGACGAAGCGACCGAGCTGGTCGCGCAGGCCCGCATCGAACGCGAAGCCCTGGTCTCGGAGAGCGAGATCCACGAAGTCGCCCAGCGCGAAGCCGACCGCCTCCTGGCCGACGCCCGCGAGGAGGCTGAAGGGTTACGCAAGGAGACCGACGACTACGTCGACGGCAGGCTGGCCAGCTTCGAGATCACGCTGCAACGCATCATCGAGGCAGTCGCACGTGGGAGGGAGCGGCTGCGCTCTCGAAGCTCGCTGGGGGAGCTGAGCGAGGCCGACCTCGCCGGCCCGCCGTTGCCGGACCCGTCGGCCGACTGAGCCGGCCCGCGACCACTGCTCGACTGGTCGTGCCGACTGGATCATCCCGATTGGGTCGTCGCCGTCGGCTGCCGGTATCCTGTGGCGCGGTCCGCAGCTGGACCGCGAAGTTGGTGCGCCTGACCCCGGAAGTGACCTCCTGACGCGCTTGGAACCGGCAGCACCCCTGGTGGTCGACAGCCATGAGCTGGGGCGGCGACCGGGGGCGCAGCGACGCCGGTCTTTGACGGTGCCAGCCCCGGCAGGGGTCGGCATCGACGTGCTGGGTGTGCTCGAGGGCAGCCTCGTGGAGCTGGACCTGCGGCTCGAGGCTGTCATGGAGGGTGTGCTGGTGACCGGCACCGCGACGGTGCAGGTCAGCGGTGAGTGCGCACGGTGCCTGGGGCGGATCGCGAACGACCTGGCGGTCGACCTCCAGGAGCTGTACGCCTACGACGTGGGCAGGGACGACGATGAGACCGGTCGGCTCGAGGGCGACCTGCTCGACCTGGAGCCGGTGCTGCGGGACGCGGTGGTGCTGGCGCTGCCGTTCAGCCCACGGTGCTCACCGGACTGTCCCGGACTGTGCCCGCAGTGCGGGGCGCGGCTGGCCGACGACCCCGACCATGTCCACGACGAACGGATGGACCCCCGCTGGGCGGCACTGAGCCGGCTCACCGGAGACCAGGACGACCGACCGGTCAACGCCGGTCTTGACGAGGAGTGATCGTGGCTGTTCCGAAGCGCAAGATGTCGCGGAGCAACACCCGCCACCGCCGGTCGCAGTGGAAGGCGACCGCGGTGAGCCTGGTGACCTGCGCCAACCCGGCGTGCCGGTCTAAGCACCTCCCGCACCGGGCGTGCCCGCAGTGCGGCCAGTACGGCGCCCGCAATGAGCGGCGTCAGGTCCGCTGAGCCCGCGTTCGATGGTCCCGGCCGCTCCAGAGCCGGAGCCCCTGCCAGCAGGTGTGCCAGCCGGGGTCCTCGGAACTGCCGGGGCCAGGCTGTGCGAGGTGCTTGGTGTACCCGATCTCGAGGATGCGCTGCTGGTGCACGCGCTGACTCACCGTTCCTTCGCCTATGAGCACGGAGGCCTGCCGACCAACGAGCGGCTGGAGTTCCTTGGCGACTCGGTGCTCGGCCTGGTCGTGACCGACCGCTTGTTCCTCAGCCATCCTGACCTGTCCGAGGGCCGGCTGGCCAAGCTGCGTGCGGCGGTGGTCAACGCGCGTGCACTCGCCGACGTCGCACGAACCCTAGACCTCGGGCCGCACATCCGACTCGGCCGCGGCGAGGAGGCCACCGGCGGCCGAGACAAGGCCTCGATCCTCTCCGACACCGTCGAGGCACTCATCGGCGCGGTCTACCTCCAGTTCGGGTACGCGCGTGCCACCGAGGTGGTCCTGGGGCTGTTCGACCCCGTGATCACGGCCGCAGCCCAGCTGGGAGCGGGACTCGACTGGAAGACCAGCCTGCAAGAGCTCGGCGCGGACACCGGTCTCGGTGTCCCGGAGTACCTGGTCACCGAGAGTGGCCCCGACCACGAAAAAACTTTCGCGGCCAAGGTGCGTGTGGGCGAGCGGGTCTACGGGCACGGCGTGGGCCGGTCCAAGAAGGCGGCTGAGCAGCAGGCAGCCGAGACCGCCTGGCGGCAGATCCGGGCGACGCACGCGCCAACCGCCCTACCCTGACTGTCCTGCCCTGAACCGCTCTATCCTGAACCGCTCTATCCTGACCGCGCTACCCGAACGCCATACCTGAGCGCTGCGCCGCTGGTTGGATGGTTGCTGAGCGATGCCCGAGCTGCCCGAGGTCGAGGTGGTTCGTGCCGGGCTCGCCCGGCAGGTCACCGGGAGGCGCGTCGAGTTCGCCGAGGTGCTCACCCCCCGTTCGGTCCGTCGCCACCTCCCTGGCCCGCGCGACTTCGAGTCATGGGTCGTCGGCGTACGGCTGACCGGGGCCCGACGACGTGGCAAGTACCTTTGGCTACCGACTGACGACGGCTCCGCGCTGCTGGCACACCTCGGTATGTCGGGACAGCTGCTCGTGCGGGCGGAGGGTGCGCCCGACGAGGCCCACCTGCGGATACGCCTGCGCCTGGACAACCGGCGCGAGCTGCGGTTCGTCGACCAGCGGACCTTCGGCGGCATGTGGAGCTCCCCCCACGGCGCCGAGCTGCCCGTCGAGGTGACACACATCGGTAGGGACCTCTTCGACCCCGAGTTCGACGCCGTGGACGTGGTCGACCGGCTGCGCCGTCGGCGTACGGGGCTCAAGCGCGCGCTGCTCGACCAGACCTTGGTGTCAGGTATCGGCAACATCTATGCCGACGAGGCGCTGTGGCGCGCCAGGTTGCACTTCGCGCGCCCGACCGCGACCCTGCGCCGGTCCGAGGGTGTTCGGCTGCTCCAGGCGGCCGGCGCAGTCATGCACGCGGCGCTTGCTGAGGGTGGGACCTCCTTCGACGCCCTCTATGTCAACGTCAACGGGGAGAGCGGCTACTTCGACCGGTCGTTGCAGGTCTACGGCCGAGCCGGCCGGCCGTGCACCCGATGCGGCACGCTGATCCGGCGAGACCCGTTCATGAACCGCTCGTCCTTCACCTGCCCGCGCTGCCAGCCGCTTCCCCGCAACGCAGCCCGCTGAGCCGGCGACGAAGTTGACCCCTCCAACCGGCGGTGGGACCCTTGCAGGTGCACGGACCGCAGGTCGCGGCACCAGATCACGGCACCAGATCGCAGCACCAGATCATGGAGGACACCGTCATGGCCAAGGCACTTGTGGGTCATCTCGTCAGGGTGGACCCCCGGCGCAGCCGCGAGACCTGGCAGCTGCGTCAGCGGGTCGCCGACCTGGAGGCCGAGGTGCGGCGCCTCAAGGCTGAGAATGACGCGCTGGCGGCGGGCTATGACCCGACTGCGCTGTTGGTGATCAAGGAGCCGGCCGACCTGCAGGCCGCGCTGCGTTGACCCCGGCGAGTCGACCCCCGAGCGTGTCGACCCCCGAGAAGTCGACGCCCCGACCGGCCGGGCAGTCGCCCGCAGCAGGGTGTCCCGCCCGCGGCATGGTGTCACGGCTGCACCGCATCCCGCCGCTAGGGTGAGGCGCGTCTTCCGCGAGACCCGTGTCCACGAGGAGCGCGCGTGCACCTGAAGAGCCTGACCATGCGCGGCTTCAAGTCGTTCGCTTCGACCACCACGCTGCACCTCGAGCCGGGCATCACCTGCGTCGTCGGTCCGAACGGGTCAGGCAAGTCAAACGTCGTCGACGCCTTGTCGTGGGTGATGGGGGAGCAAGGCGCCAAGTCGCTGCGCGGCGGCAAGATGGAGGACGTCATCTTCGCCGGCACGGCCAGCCGGCCTCCACTCGGTCGCGCAGAGGTCGTCCTGAGCATCGACAACACCGATGGAGCGCTGCCGATCGACTACGCCGAGGTCACTATCTCGCGCACCATGTTCCGCCACGGCGGGTCCGAGTACGCCATCAACGGCGCGACGGCGCGGCTGCTCGATGTCCAGGAACTGCTCAGCGACTCCGGCATCGGCCACGAGATGCACGTGATCGTCGGTCAGGGACAGCTCGACTCGGTGCTCAACGCGACCCCGGAGGACCGCCGCGGTTTCATCGAGGAGGCGGCCGGCGTCCTCAAGCACCGCAAGCGCAAGGAAAAGGCCCTGCGCAAGCTGGAGTCCACCGATGGCAACCTCACCCGGCTGAGCGACCTGCTCGGCGAGATCCGCAGGCAGCTCAAGCCGCTGGGCCGACAGGCTGAGGTGGCGCGCCGGGCCGCGGGCGTACAGGCCGATGTGCGCGACGCGCGCGCCCGGCTGCTCGCGGACGACCTCGTCGCTGCCCGGGTAGCCCTTTCCCGTGAGCTGGCCGACGAGTCCGCGTTGCAGGACCAGCGCACGGCAGTCGAGACCGCTCTGCTGTCCGACCGGGCGCTCGAGGGCCGGCTCGAGGACCAACTGGTGACTGACGCCCCCCGGCTGGTCAGCGCCCAGGAGACGTGGTACCAGCTGTCGGCGTTGCGCGAACGCATCAGCGGCACGGCGTCACTGGCGGCCGAACGGCTGCGCGCCGAGGCCGATCCGGAAGAGGCGGTGCGATCCGGGCGCGATCCCGAGGAGCTGGCGGCCAGAGCCGCTGCCGTCCGCGCGGAGGAGCAGGCAATCCTGGTGGAAGTGAGCGCTCGGCGGTGCGACCTCGAGGCCGCTGTCGTGCGGCGCGGCCGCGCCGAAGGTTCGGCAGCGGAGGAAGAGCGGCGCGCTGCCGGCCGACTGCGCGCCGCGGCCGACCACCGCGAGGCGCTGGCCCGCCTCACCGGCGAGGTGGAGACCCTGCGCGGTCGGGTGCGGTCCGCCGACGAGGAGCTGGGTCGGCTGCGGGCCGCGCGCGACGACACGATCCGCCGAGCCGAACGCGCCCGGCACGACTTCACGTCCCTGGAGACCCGAGTAGCCGGCCTGGACGCGGGGGAGCGCGGTCTCGACGCGGAGTACGAGGGCGCCATTTCGACGCTCGCCGACCTCGACGACCGGCTGGCCAAGGGTCAGCAGGAGGCCGCGTCGCTCGAGCGCGAGCGCGCGGCGCTGGCCGCCCGCGTCGAGGCGCTCGAGATGGGACCCAACCGACGGGACGGCTCAGGCGCACTGCTCGCGGCCTCCGGGCAGCTCAGCGGCCTGCTCGGCTCGGTCGCCGCACTGCTCAGCGTTCGCACCGGGTATGAGGTGGCGGTGGCGGCGGCGCTGGGCGAGGCTGCCGACGCGGTGGCCGTGAGCGGTCTCGAGGCGGCGGTCGGAGCCATCGAGCACCTGCGCGGCGACGAGCTGGGCCGGGCCGGACTGCTGCTGGCCGGTCGAGCCGCCGACCAGACGCCGTGGCCTCCGCTGCCACCAGGAGCGGTCTATGCCGTTGATCTGGTCGACGCGCCGACCCAGCTCGAGCCTGCCCTGCGGCGGCTCCTGCACCAGGTGGCGGTGGTTGAGGACCTCGGCGCCGCCGCGGCGCTGGTGCGCACCCACCCTGGCCTGGTGGCGGTCAGCCGCACCGGGGACCTGCTCGGTGCGGCCTACGCCTGCGGTGGCTCTGCCCGTGGGCCCAGCCTGATCGAAGTGCAGGCCGCCCTCGAGGACACCCGCGAGCGACTTGTGGCGACTGCGCACGAAGGTGAGCGGCTGCGCTTCGAGCTGTCGCGGTTGGCCGAGGAGCGCGGCGAGGCAGCGCGCTGGGTTGATGTCGCGCTCGCGAAGCTGCACGAGTCCGACGCGACCCTGGCGGCTGTTGCCGAAGAGCTCGGCCAGCTCGGCTCCTTGGTTCGTTCAACGGGCGGTGAGGCTGAGCGGCTGACCCGCGCCATCGCCGAGGCGACCGACGCTCGAGTCGCGCACGTCCAGTCCCTGGCCGAGCACGAGAGTCGGCTCGCCACCACCGCGGGCGTGCCGGACGACGAGCCGACCACTGACCTTCGGGAGCAGCTGGCCGAGGCGGCGCGCGCCGCGCGAGCGGCCGAGACCGAGGCGCGCCTGGCGTTGCGCACCGTCGAGGAACGCGGCCGGGCGCTGGCCGGTCGCGCTGACTTGCTGACACGGGCGGCGGACAGCGAGCGTGCGGCGACGACGCGGGCGGCGGCACGGGCCGGGCAGCGGCGGCGCGAGGCCACCGTGGCCCGCTCGGTAGTGGCCGCGACGGCGGTGGTGCTTGCCCGGCTCGACTCGTCCATCGCGACGGCGGCGGACCTCCGACGGGAGGTGGACAGCTCGCGCGTCGAGGCCGAGACGGGTCTGCGTGCGGTCCGGTCACGTCTGCGGGACCTCACCACCGAGCTCGACCGGCTCACCGACTCGGTGCACCGTGACGAGCTGGCCCGCACCGAACAACGACTGCGGATCGAGGCGTTGGAGCTGCGTGCCGTCGAGGAGCTGGGGCTTGAACCCGAGACCCTGGTCACTGACTACGGTCCCGATGCTCCAGTCCCCACCTTCGCCGCCGACGCCGCCGTCCACGCCGTGCCCGCCCGTGCCGCCGCCGTCGACGCCGCCGTCGACGCCTTGCCCGTCGACGCCTTGCCCGTCATTGCCGACGAGGGCGAACCGCCCGGCCGGAGCCGGTCGCCGGGCATCCCCTACGTACGCGAGGAGCAGGCCAGCCGGCTTCGAGCCGCCGAACGGGCGCTTGCCCTGCTGGGCAGGGTCAACCCCTTGGCCCTCGAGGAGTTCACCGCGTTGGAGGAGCGGCACCGGTTCCTGACCGAGCAGCTGGAGGACGTGCGGCGCACCCGCAAGGACCTGCTCGACATCGTGCGCGACGTCGACGCCCGCATCGAGGAGGTCTTCACCGCAGCCTGGACCGACATCGAGCGGGAGTTCCGTGCGATCTTTCCCCGGCTGTTCCCCGGCGGTGAAGGGCGCCTGGTGCTGACCGAGCCCGACGACCTGCTGGGTACCGGCATCGACGTGGAGGCGCGACCACCCGGCAAGAAGGTGAAGCGACTGTCGCTGCTGTCCGGTGGAGAGCGGTCGCTGGTGGCGGTTGCGTTCCTGGTGGCGCTGTTCAAGGCCCGGCCCAGCCCCTTCTACATCCTGGACGAGGTCGAGGCGGCGCTGGACGAGATCAACCTGGGCCGGCTGCTCGAGATCTACGAGGAGCTGCGCGGCGTGAGCCAGCTCGTAGTGATCACGCATCAGAAGCGCACGATGGAGGTCGCGGATGCGCTTTACGGCGTCTCGATGCGGGGAGACGGTGTCTCGGCGGTCATCAGCCAACGGCTGCGCGACGCCGAGCCGGCGTGAGCCGGAGCGAGCCGTCTCGCCCAGCGCCCCGGCGGGCCGACTTCCCGGTCCACCGGAGGATCACCACCCGCTGGTCCGACGAGGACGTCTATGGCCACGTCAACAATGTGACGTACTACGCGTACTTCGACACCGCCGTCAACGGCTACCTGATGGCGGCCACCGGCACCGACATCCGGCGGCTGCCGACGATCGGGCTGGTGGCCGAGACCAGCTGCGAGTTCCGGCGGCCGCTCGGGTTCCCCGACGATGTCGAAGCCGCACTGGGTGTCGAGCGGCGGGGTCCCCGCAGCGTGGTGTGGCGGATCGGACTGTTCCAAGGCGACGATCAGGAGCCGGCGGCACTGGGACGGTTCGTGCACGTCTACGTCGACGCGCAGACGCGCCGACCGGTGGCGGTGCCGGAGGTCGTACGGGCGGTGGTGGACCCGATCGCCGAGCAGGTTGACGGCGACTGACGGGTCCGCGCTGGGCTGACCGGGACAGCGGGCGGCGGCGTTGCGCGCCGGGTTCTTCGCGCGCCCGGTCCTTCGCATGCTCCTCAGTGCAGGAGTCCCCACGTGTGCACCAGCCATGGCACCGCAACCAGGACGGTCGGGACGACCAGCACCACAGCTGCCGCTGAGTAGGCGCTGAGCGACGCCAACCGGTGGGGGCGCTGGGGCTGCGCCAGGCGGTCCAGCCGCAACGAGACGGACCGCGCCTCCGCGCCGGCGGCCAGGGTGCCGTCGGGGCCTGGCCGGTCGGCCAACACGACCAGCGCCCGGGCCAGTGGCGCTGCCCCGACCCGGCTCCTCGCAACGTCGTCGGCCAGCATCTCGACCAGCAAGGCGGACTGCCGTAGTGGAAGCTCACTGCGTGTACCCCAGGGAAACGCGTCGCGCAACGCGGTGAACGCCTCCAGAACGAGGTCGTGACGGGCCCGAACATGGGCCCCTTCGTGGGCCATTACAGCGGCCAGCCCCTCGTCGTCGAGCCGCGCCAGTGCCCCTTGGCTCAGCACGACCCGGGCGTTTCGCACTGCGGGCAGGCAGTAGGCGACCGGCGTGTCCTCGGCCAGGATGCGCAGCGCCGGTTCATCACCCGAGCGCCCGCCCAGGACGTCGACCAACACCCGGTGGTGTCGCCGCCGGGCGCGGGTGTCCAGGGCTACCCGGGCTACCGACCAGGCCAGCCGGGTTGCCACCACGAGCGTCATGCCGAGCGCGACGACCGGCAGCGCCCAGCGCCAGTTGTCGGGCGGCTGTGGCGAGGCCAGCCACACGGTCGTGGACAGGCCGGACCCCAGGGCCGCCAGCACCGCGGCGAGTGCCAGGGACTGCCAGAGCACGACGCCGGCACGTGGTGCCCGCAACAGCCACGTCGACCTGCCCAGCACCGCCGGCACCGGACCGGCCAGCGCCAGGCCCAGCGTGCCGAGCAGCAGTGGCGTCATGGGCGCTCGCGCTGCTCCACCCGGCGCAGCGCCTCCCGTAGTGTGGCCGCCTCCTCCTGGCTGACCCTCTCGGCGAAGCGCACCAGCGCGGCCGTGCGGTCCAGCCTGTCGACCGACAGCGCCTCGTGCATGACCTCTGCGGTGAGCTCCGCGCGACTGCGCACCGGCGAGTACCGGTAGGCGCGACCCTCCAGCGTGCGCGACACGATGCCCTTGCGGGTCAGCCGGTCCAGGACCGTCATCACCGTTGTGTACGCCAGGTCGCGCTCCGCACGGAGCAACGAGTGCACGTCGCGAACTAGCAGTGGCCGCTCGCTGTCCCAGAGCCGGTCCATCACGTCGCGCTCCAGATCGCCCAAGCGGGGCGCAGGGCGGGGGACCACGCGCTCATCCTACGGTTGTCCGCCGGCCGGGCCGGCGAGCCGTCGCAGGTCTGAGAGAATCCCGTCCTGTGCCCTCCGACCTCGTGCTCTTCCTGGCCCTCGCGTTCGCCATCCTGGTCATCGCAGTGGGGGTGGGCCTGTTGCTTCTCGTGCGGGGCCGTCGGGCCGGGCCGCCGACGCTGGAGCGTCGGGCCGAGACGCTGCCGCTGCGTGAGCCAGGCATGGGTGCGGATGCCGAGCCGCCCGGCTCACCCACCCGCACGGTCGAGGGCGCCGATGTGCTGGTCGAGCCCGGCCTCCCGACGCTCGAGCGTCCGGAGCCCGTGCAGGGCCGGTTGGCTCGGCTGCGCGCCCGGCTCGCTCGGTCGCAGTCCGGCCTCGGGCGTGGCCTGCTCGCGGTGCTCTCGCGGGACCGGCTCGACGAGGAGACCTGGGAGGAGCTCGAGGAGACCCTGCTGGTCGCCGACGTGGGCGTCGGCCCGAGCACCGAGCTGGTTGGTCGGCTCCGGGACCGGCTGCGCGTGGCGGGTGCCCGCGACCCCCAGCTGGCCCGGACGGTGCTGCGGGAGGAGTTGGTCGCGCTCGTCGACCCGTCGATGGACCGCTCCCTCGACGTGGGCCGGCGGGAAGGACGCCCTGGCGTGTGCCTGGTCGTGGGGGTCAACGGCACCGGCAAGACCACCACCGTCGGCCGGCTCGCCCGGATGATCGTGGCCCAGGACCGGACGGTGCTGCTCGGGGCCGCCGACACGTTCCGCGCCGCTGCGGCCGACCAGCTGCAGACCTGGGGGGAACGGGTTGGCGTGGAGACCGTGCGCGGCCCCGAGGGGGGTGACCCGGCGAGTGTGGCGTTCGACGCCGTACGCCAAGGGATGGAGACGGAGGTCGACACGGTCGTGGTGGACACCGCCGGCCGACTGCACACCAAGAGCGGTCTGATGGATGAGCTCGGCAAGGTCAAGCGGGTAATCGAAAAGCAGGCGCCGGTCACCGAGGTGCTGCTGGTCATCGACGCGACCACCGGCCAGAACGGGCTGACGCAGGCGCGCGTGTTCGCTGAGGTCGTCGACGTCACGGGCATCGTGCTGACCAAGCTCGACGGCACCGCCAAGGGCGGGATCGTGATCTCCGTGCAACGCGAGCTCGGGGTACCTGTGAAGCTGGTCGGACTGGGGGAGGGTCCGGACGACCTCGCGGCCTTCGAGCCCGAGGTCTTCGTCGACGCGCTGCTCGGAGTCTGAACCGACCAGCAGCCACGATCGAGGGGCCCGTCCGCGCAACGTGCCGGATAGGCTGACGGGGCGCCCAGCGCCGATCGGCGCACCGTCCGTACGCCCAGAGCCCAGAGGTAACCGTCTCGTGTTCGACACCTTGCAGGACCGTCTCGCTGCGACCTTCAAGAGTCTGCGTGGCAAGGGACGGCTGTCCGAGGCAGACATCGACGCGACGGCTCGCGAGATCCGGATTGCGCTGCTCGAGGCCGATGTCGCGTTGCCGGTCGTCAAGGACTTCATCGCGAAAGTGAAGGAGCGGGCCCGCGGCGCTGAGGTCAGCGCCGCGCTCAACCCGGCGCAGCAGGTCATCAAGATCGTCGACGAGGAGCTGGTCGCCATTCTGGGCGGCTCCACGCGCCGGCTGACCTTCGCCAAGCGTCCTCCGACGGTGATCATGCTGGCCGGCCTGCAGGGGTCGGGAAAGACGACCCTGGCCGGCAAGCTCGGCCGGTGGCTGAAGGAGCAGGGCAGCTCACCGATGCTGGTGGCCGCCGACCTGCAGCGGCCCAACGCCGTCACCCAGCTGCAGGTGGTCGGGCAGCAGGCTGGTGTGAAGGTGTACGCGCCCGAGCCGGGCAACGGCGTGGGCGACCCCGTCCGGGTGGCGCGCGACTCGGTCCAGGAGGCCCGCCGCACCCTGCACGACGTGGTCGTGGTCGACACCGCCGGCCGACTCGGCATCGACGCCACGCTGATGGCGCAGGCGGCCGACATCCGCGACGCTGTGCAGCCCGACGAGATCCTGTTCGTCGTTGACGCCATGGTGGGCCAGGACGCGGTGGTCACCGCCCAGGCGTTCCTCGACGGGGTCGGCTTCACCGGCGTGGTGCTGTCCAAGCTCGACGGGGACGCCCGCGGCGGAGCAGCGCTGTCGGTCGCCCAGATCACCGGCCGTCAGGTGATGTTCGCCTCCAACGGCGAGAAGCTCACTGACTTCGACGTCTTCCACCCCGACCGGATGGCCTCGCGCATCCTCGGCATGGGCGACATGCTGACGCTCATCGAGCAGGCCGAGAAGGCCTTCGACGCCGACCAGGCCGCGGCCGTCGCCGCCAAGCTGCAGGGCAGCGGCACCAGTTTCACTCTGGATGACTTCCTCGCGCAGATGCAGGCCGTACGCAAGATGGGGTCGCTGTCGAAGATCTTCGGGATGATTCCCGGGCTGGGCGACTTCAAGGAGCAGATCGCCTCGATCGACGACAAGGACATCGACCGGATCCAGGCGGTCATCTTGTCGATGACCCCCGCGGAACGCACCGATCCCAAGCTGATCGACGGTTCACGCCGGGCGCGGATCGCCAAGGGATCGGGGACCACGGTCTCGGAGGTCAACGGTCTGGTTGACCGGTTCTTCGAGGCGCGCAAGATGATGACGCAGCTGGCGAACGGTGGCGGCATGCCGGGGATGCCCGGGCTGCCGGGGATGCCCGGGACGGGCAAGCGCGCCCGCGCCAAGCAGGCCCCCCAGAAGGGGCGCGCCAAGCGTGGCTCGGGCAACCCGGCCAAGCGAGCGATGGAGGAGAAGGCCGCTGCGGCCCGAGCCGCGGGCACGCCGGTGCCCGTTGAGGTGCCCTTCGAGCTGCCGAAGGATCTCAAGGACCTGCTGTAGACGACGCGCCGCACCGGGTTGGCACAGGGGACCCCTACACCACTCCTATTGGTGTGGGGGACCCCTGTGCCAGGTCGGGAATGGCGCAATCCTCCCCACGGGGCGCCCGCCGGTAGGTTCGTCGACATGGCCGAGCCGCTGCGCGTACGGGGGATGGTGCTGCCCGAGGGCGAGCACCGTGACCTGCTGGTCGTCGACGGGCGCATCAGCAACGCCGCAGCCGCCGACGCGACCGACATCTCGGCCGGGTTCGGCGGCTGCTGGATCGTCCCCGGCCTCGTCGACGCCCACTGCCACGTCGGGCTGGATGCCCACGGTGCCGTCGACGAAGCCACCCAGGAGATGCAGGCGCTTGCCGACCGGGATGCTGGCGCGCTGCTCCTGCGCGACTGCGGCAGCGCCGCTGACACGCGATGGATCGATGACCGCCCGGACCTGCCGCGCATCATCCGCGCCGGTCGGCACCTGGCGCGTACCAAGCGCTACATCCGGGACTACGCGCACGAGATCGAGCCCGCCGAGCTACCCAGCTTCGTGGCTCGTGAGGCCGCGTACGGCGACGGCTGGGTCAAGGTTGTCGGCGACTGGATCGACCGCGACGTCGGCGACCTGGCGCCGTGCTGGCCGGCCGAGGCGATCCGGCTGGCGATCGACACCGCGCACGCGAACGGTGCCCGGGTCACGTCCCACGTGTTCGGCGAGGCCGCGCTGCCCGACCTGATCGGCGCGGGCATCGACTGCATCGAGCACGGCACCGGGCTCACCGAGGCGCTGGTCGATGCGATGGCGGCACAGGGCACCGCACTGGTGCCGACCGTCAAGCAGCTCGACAACTTCCCCGACTACGCGGACCAGGGTGAGCAGCGGTTCCCCGGCTACGCCAAGCACATGCGCCGACTGCACGCGCGGCGCCGCCAGACCATCGGGGCGGCTCACGAGGCGGGCGTGGCTATCTACGCCGGGACCGACGCCGGCGGCGTGCTCCCACACGGCCTGATCGCCGAGGAGGTGCTGGAGCTGTCGACCTACGGGTTGAGTGCCTTCGAGGCACTGGGCGCCGCGTCCTGGGAGGCCCGGCAGTGGCTCGGCGCCGACAGCCGGCTGGTCGAGGGCGCCGAAGCCAGCTTCTGTGTGTACGACGCCGACCCGCTCGCCGACCTGCGCGTGCTGGCAGCGCCCCGCCGCGTGGTACTGCGCGGCCGGGTCGTGATCTGAGCCGGTCTCGGGGCAGCCCGGTCGCAGGGCAGCCCGGTTTTAAGGGAGCCCGGCTCCGACCGCCTCGCCGCCTTCGGTGGCCATCGCCGAGGCGACCGTTCGGAGGTTTGTGGCGAGCAGCTCGTCGGGGATCGGCGGCAGCAGGTCATCCCACACCGCCAACATCGCCCCACGCATCTGCATCATGCCCAGCGGGCGGGCCAGGAACCAGACGTGGAAGTGCGACCCGCCGTCGCCCCAACGCGCCATGTGCACTCGCCCGATCCCGTCGATCCGACCGATGGCCCGCATCAGGCGTTGCATAACGGGGCCGAACGAGGTGCTGAGCGCCGGCGGCAGGTCTTCGGCGTCGTAGTGCGCGAGAGGCATCAGCACCGCCACGATCGGCAGGCCGGGGTTGCGTTCGGCGCCTCCGGCTCGCACGTGCCAGTCCGCGTCCCGCCAGATGACGTCGCGTTCCCGGTCCGCGCAGGCGAGGCAGGGACGACCGCTGGGCTCCCCGGCGCGCGGTGGCTCCGGCACGACCGGGTCGTCCAGCGACTGCATCGCGTAGTCGCCTTCGAACGGCCACAGCTCGTCATCGTGCAAGGACTGCACGCCGACGCGCTCGCCGTACGGCAGCCGCCGGTGGTAGGCGGAGACGGTCCGCGGATCAGAGGACATCGGGACACCTTTGCGTACTCACCGCGAGTTGTCACCGGCCGGTGCAGAGCTCGCCAGCTGTGGAGTGAACGTTCGGCGACCATCGGTGGCCGACGGCAGCGATTGGAGTACGGCTGGTCGCGTCTGGCACAATGACCGGTCGAGCCCGCTGCCACGTCGATCCCTCTCAACCGAGTGCCGCAGCGGCCCACCGAGTCGGCACCCCGCACCCCACGTGGTTCGCGCCGGCTCACCCGAGAGCATTGATCCAGAGCATTGATGAGGAGACACCACAACCGTGGCCGTCAAGATTCGCCTGAAGCGGATGGGCAAGATCCGCCAGCCCTACTACCGCATCGTCGTGGCCGACTCGCGCACCAAACGTGACGGTCGGGTCATCGAGGAGATTGGTAAGTACCACCCAAAGCTGGACCCCTCACTGATCGAGGTGGACTCCGAGCGCGCCTTGCACTGGTTGTCGGTCGGCGCGCAGCCCAGCGAGCCAGTGCGCGCGCTGCTGCGCAAGACCGGCGACTGGCAGAAGTACAAGGGCGAGCCGGCGCCTCCACCGCTGCTCGTGGCCGCTCCCAAGATGAGCAAGGACGAACGCTTCAACGAGGCGCTCAAGGAGGTCAGCGCCGAGCCGCGTACCGAGGCGGTCACGACCCGGACGCCGCGCAAGCGCACGGAGGCACCGGCCACCCCGGCACCCGTCAATGAGACCGCGGCCACTGAGCCGCCGGCTGTCGAGTCGCCGGCTGACGAGTCGCCGGCTCCCGAGCCGCCGGCTCCCGAGCCGTCGACCGCCCAGCCAGCGGCCGCTGAGGTCCCTTCCGACGAGGCCCCGGCGGCGAAAGGCGCGCCCATCGCCGAGGTTGCGGGCGACACCGAGTCGGCCTCCGCGACCGAGGTCTGACCGCGGTGGTCGCCGAAGTGCTCGAGCACCTCGTCCGCGGAATCGTCGACCACCCCGACGACGTCAGCGTGCGTACCAAGTCGCTTCGACGTGGTGAGATGCTCGAGGTACGGGTCAACCCCGAGGACCTCGGGAAGGTGATCGGGCGCTCTGGGCGGACCGCAACGGCCATCCGGACAGTCGTCAACGCACTGGCCGGCAACGGGGGCGCCCGCATCGACTTCGTCGACGTGGCACAGCGACGCTAGCCCGGCCATGGAGGTCGTCGTCGGACGCATCGGCCGGGCGCACGGGATCCGCGGTGAGGTGGGTGTCGAGATCCGCACCGATGAACCGCAGCGCCGCTTCCGCCCAGGCGCCGTGCTGCGCCCGGACCCGAGCAGTCGGCCGACGCTCACGGTGCGCGCCAGCCGGCCCCATGGGGAGCGACTGCTGATCGCCTTTCACGAGGTGCCCGACCGCACTTCCGCCGAGACGCTGCGCGGAGCAATGCTGCTCGTCGATGTCGACGAGGAGGAGTCGCCCGAGGACCCGGAGGAGTTCTACGACCGGCAGCTGGTCGGGCTCGTCGTGCGCCCCTCAGCGGGCGGCGTCCTCGGCGCACCGTCTGGTGAGGTGACCGAGGTGCTGCACCTGCCGGTCCAGGACGTCCTGCTCGTGCGTACGGTCGACGGGCGCGAGGCCATGGTGCCGTTCGTGGCCGCGCTGGTCCCCGAGGTGGACGTAGCGGCCGGCCACGTCGTGGTGCGCGACCTGCCTGGTCTGTTGGAGCCACCGGAGTCCGAGCGACCGGAGTCCGGACAGCTGTGAGGATCGACGTCATCACGATCTTCCCCGACTACCTGGCGCCGTTGGAGCTGTCCCTGCCCGGTCGGGCACGGGGGTGGGGACTGCTCGAGGTGACGGTGCACGACCTGCGCGCCTGGACCCACGACCGGCACCGGACAGTCGACGACACCCCGTACGGCGGTGGCGCCGGCATGGTGATGCGGCCCGAGCCCTGGGGTGAGGCGCTGGACGCCCTGGTCCCGTTCGGGGAGACGCCGACGCTGGTTGTGCCCACCCCCGCCGGGCGGACGTTCACCCAATCCGATGCGCACCGGCTGGCGGCCCAGTCCTGGCTGGTCTTCGCCTGCGGACGCTACGAGGGGATCGATGCCCGGGTCGCCGAACATGCCGCGACCCGGATGCCGGTCGAGGAGATCTCCATCGGCGACTACGTGCTCAACGGCGGAGAGGTAGCGGCGCTGGTCGTCATCGAGGCCGTGGTGAGACTCCTGCCCGGCTTTCTCGGGAACCCTGAGTCACTGACCGAGGAGTCCTACGCCGAAGGTGCCGACGGGGGGCTGCTGGAGTACCCGGTCTACACCAAGCCGGCGTCGTGGCGTGGTCTGGACGTCCCGGCGGTGCTGCTGTCGGGCCATCATGGCAACGTCGCGCGGTGGCGCCGGGAGGCCGCGCTTCGCCGGACCCGGCAGCAGCGCCCCGACCTGCTCGGGTGACCGCACGCCCGGCCTGCTGACCTGGCCCGCTGACCTGGCCCGCTGACCTGGCCCGCTGACCTGGCCCGCTGGCCTGGGCTGGTGACCCTGACTTGGTGACCCTGACCTGGTGGAGCCGCGCGATTTCTCGCCGGTCAGGCCGCTGTGGCAGACTGACCCGCTGGCGCTGTGTGCCCGGCTGCCTTCGTGCCGCCACCGTTCCCTGCCGCAGGGGAGGAACGCATACGCGCCGCCCCGTTCCGTAACCCCCGCACCGTGGGTGACCTGTGGCACCGGCGAGGAAGAGACGACCATGGCCAACATCATCGATGACCTCGCCGCGCAGACCGCGCGGGACGACCTCCCGACCTTCCGCGCAGGCGACACGCTGAAGGTGTTCGTGCGCGTGATCGAGGGCAACCGCTCGCGCGTACAGCTGTTCCAGGGCGTCTGCATCCGGGTCCAAGGATCAGGCATCGGTCGGACCTTCACCGTCCGGAAGGTGTCCTTCGGCGTCGGTGTGGAGCGCACGTTCCCGCTCCACACCCCGATCATCGACAGGGTGGAGGTCGCAACCCGCGGGGATGTGCGCCGGGCGAAGCTCTACTACCTGCGCAACCTGCGGGGGAAAGCCGCCAAGATCAAGGAGAAGCGCGAGACCATCCCGGCCAAGTGAGCCGTGCGGGTTAGGCTCGCCGGGTGAAGAGCGACGACGAGATCGACCGCGGTGCGGGCACTGGAGCCGCACCGCGGTCCTCTGTTCCGGCGTCTTCTGTTCCGGCGTCTTCTGTTCCGGCGTCGTCTGTTCCGGGGTCGTCTGTTCCGGGGATGGATGCCGCGAGTGCTCCGGCTCCCGCGCCAGCGGACCTCTCGGCATCAGCCGGAGGGTCGGCGGCCACACCTCCCGGTGCCACCCGCAGGGTGGCGAAGCGCGGCAAGAAACCGCTGCCGGCGTGGCAGGAGCTCATCCTGCTGCTGGTGACCGCGTTCGTACTCGCGCTGGTCGTCAAGACCTTCTTCCTCCAGGCCTTCTACATCCCGTCGAAGTCCATGGAGCCGACGCTGATGGTCAACGACAAGATCCTCGTCGAGAAGGTGTCCTACTGGAACGGTGACATCCATCGCGGTGACATCGTCGTCTTCGGCGACCCCGGTGGCTGGCTGACCGCACAGGAGCAGTCGCCGCCGCACAACGGGGTGCAGCGTGCGCTGGAAGCCATCGGCCTGTACCCGAGCGGTGGTCACCTGGTGAAGCGGGTGATCGGCATCGGCGGCGACGAGGTCCGCTGCTGCGACGCGAAGGGCCGGGTCGTCGTCAACGGCGTACACCTCGACGAGTCCTACCTGCCGAAGACCGCAGCCAACCAGGGGCACTACGACGTCACGGTGCCGGACGGGTCCCTGTGGGTGCTGGGTGACAACCGCAGCGACTCCGAGGACTCGCACGCACACACCGGCGGTCCCGGTGGTGGGTTCGTCCCTGCCGACGACGTGGTCGGCAAGGTGTGGGCGATCGTCTGGCCGGCCTCTCGGATGCAGCTCATCGAGCGACCCGCCGTCTACAACGACCCCGCGCTCGACGGCGGTTCGTAGTGGCGCGGCGGAGCAGAGGCGCCGCCGACGAGACCGAGGGTCCGAAGGGCCACCCTGCCCGACCGGCTCCTGAGTACGCCGCGGGTGTCGAACCTGCCGACTCCGACGGCGTGGAACGCCCGACCGCCGGACCGGGCAGCTGGTTCGACGACCTCGGCGCCGAGCCCCGGCCCGGGGCCAGCCGCTTCGTGCGCGACGGGGCGGTGATCATCGCCATAGCGCTGGTCGCGTCGGCACTCCTGCGCGGCTTCGTGATCCAGGCATTCACGGTGCCCACCGGGTCGATGCGCGACACCATCTCGCTCAACCAGCGGATCGCGGTCGAGAAGTTCGGCAGCGTGCAGCGGGGTCAGGTGGTCGTGTTCGAGGATCCCGGCGACTGGATCACCCCAGGGGAGCAGGACGCAGGGCAGCCCGGCGCCGCTCGGCGGGCCCTGGAGTGGATGGGACTCCTCCCATCGTCGGCCGACAACCACCTGGTCAAGCGCGTCATCGGGATGCCCGGCGACGAGGTGGCCTGCTGCGACCGTCGCGGTCGCGTCACGGTCAACGGGTCTCCGCTGGACGAGTCGGCCTACCTGTTCCCCGGTGACCGCCCGTCGGAGTACCGCTTCGATGTGGTCGTGCCGGCCGGGACCATGTGGGTGATGGGCGATCACCGTTCTCGTTCCGGTGACTCCCGCTGCCACCTGTCCGACGACACCGCCTTCGTGCCGCTCGACCTCGTCACCGGCCGCGTGGTGGCCGTCGTCTGGCCGCTTGACCAGATGCACGCGCTCGGCATCCCGGACACCTTCGACGCCGTGCCCCGCGCGGGTCCCGCGCCGACCAAGCCGGTGGTCAAGACGATCAGCGACTGCGGGACCGGGTGACCGGCGCGCAAGGATAGCCAGCTCGCGCCACGTGTCCCAAGCGAGCGACGGGCCGTCGATCGGGCGTGCGGTCAACTACAGTCGGGTGCCATGACGGTGCTGGCCCGCGGTTCGACCGTCCGCCGCGACGCCGGGCTCTACGGCTACGAGCGAGCGCTGTCCCGCGTCGGGCTGTCGCCGGTGGCCGGTGTCGACGAGGCCGGTCGAGGTGCCTGCGCCGGTCCGCTGGTGGCGGCCGCGACCGTGCTGCCGGAGGGTCGGCGCGGTGAGATCGCCGGGCTGGCCGACTCCAAGCTGCTCAGCCAGCGCCGCCGGGAGGTCTGCTACGCCGCGATCGTCGAGCGGGCGCTCGCCTGGTCGGTGGTGGTCATCCCCGCGAGCGACTGCGACCGGCTCGGTATGCACGTGGCCAACGTCGAGGCGCTACGCAGGGCGCTGGCCCGGCTGTCGACCCGGCCGTCCTACGTGCTGACCGACGGGTTCGGCGTCGACGGGCTGGATGTCCCCGGCTTGGCCGTCTGGAAGGGTGACCGGGTCTCGGCCACCATCGCGGCTGCCTCGATCATCGCGAAGGTCACCCGGGACGCGATGATGGTCGAGCTGCACGACTCGTACCCGCTCTATGACTTCGCCACCCACAAGGGCTACTGCACCCGCGAGCACGATGATGCGCTGCACCGCCACGGGCCGTGCCCGGAGCACCGGCGGCGCTTCGTCAACGTCCGGTCGGCGTCGCCCGAGGAGGGAGCTGGCCGATGAGTGCTGAGGACCTGGAGAAGTACGAGGCGGAGATGGAGCTCGCGATGTACCGCGAGTACCGCGACGTCGTCGGCATCTTCAAGTACGTCGTGGAGACCGACCGGCGCTTCTACCTGTGCAACGCCGTGGACGTGAAGGTCCGCGCGGAGAGCGGCGACGCCTACTTCGAGGTCACGATGAACGACGCGTGGGTCTGGGACATGTACCGTCCGGCGCGTTTCGCGAAGAACGTCAAGGTGCTGACCTTCAAGGACGTCAACGTCGAGGAGCTCGCCCAGGCCGACCTGGAGCTCCCGAAGCCCTTGAGCTGACCGACCGGGCGCTGCCCGATGGGGCTGCCCGATGGGGCCGCGCGACGCTGCGGCGTCATCCACAGATTCATCTCCACAACCACCATCCGTCCGTCCGGCGCCAATGCTGGAGGTGGGAGGTGGTGCCATGGCGGCGACGGCGCAGGCACGCATCGCGGTTGGCAGGTTGGGCGAGGACGTGGCAGCCCGCTACCTGGTCGAAGCGGGCATGGTGATCCTCGACCGCAACTGGCGATGCGGGATCGGCGAGATCGACATCGTCGCGCGGAGCAGTGATGCGCTGGTGGTGGTCGAGGTCAAGACCCGGACGACCGAGATGTTCGGCTCGCCGGTCGAGGGGGTGACGCCGCGCAAGGCGGCGCGGCTACGCCGGCTCACGGCATCCTGGCTGGCTGAGCATCCGATCCGGCCGCCGCAGGTGCGCATCGATGTCGTGGGGGTGCTCATCCCACATCGTGGGGCGCCCGTGGTCGACCATCGCAGCGGCGTCGCCTGATGGCGCTGGCCCGCACGCGGTCGGTCGCCCTCAACGGCGTGCGTGGGCGCGTGATCGAGGTGGAGGCCCATCTAGGCCCGGGGCTGCCGCGCACGATCCTGGTCGGCCTGCCCGACGCGTCTTTGTCGGAGGCGCGCGACCGTTGCCGGGCGGCGGTGATCAACTCCGGCGCGTCCTGGCCCAATCGGCACCTGACGGTCGGGTTGTCGCCGGCCTCGGTCCCCAAGAGCGGGACGAGCTATGACCTGAGCATCGCCCTGGTGACCCTCGCCGCAGCCGGGGTCGTGCCGGCGGCTCCGCTGGAGGATGCGGTGCTGCTCGGCGAGCTGGCGCTCGACGGCCGGCTGCGCGCCGTGGCCGGCGTGCTGCCCGCCACGCTGGCGGCCGCGGCCGCCGGCTACACGCGGCTGCTCGTGCCCGAGGCCAACGCTGCAGAGGCCGCTGTCGTCGACGGCGTGACGGTGGTCCCGGTGCGCTCCCTCGGACATGCGGTAGCGCTCCTGACCGGTGCCGATCCGCCAGATGACCCGCCGGTCGCCCCGCTGGCGCGAAGTGTCGACACCTGGAGCGGTTCCCAGCGGGTGCAAGGCCTCGATCTGAGCGCGGTGCGGGGGCAGGCGGAAGCGCGGCGCGGCGTGGAGGTGGCGGCCGCGGGAGGGCATCACCTGTTCCTTCAGGGGCCGCCCGGCGCGGGCAAGACCATGCTGGCCGAACGGCTGCCGGGCCTGCTCCCCGACCTCGGCATGGCGGACTCACTCGAAGTGAGCGCCGTGCACTCGGTGGCCGGAGGGCTGGCGCCTGAGCTCCCGCTGATCGTGCGCCCGCCCTTCCTCGAGCCGCACCACACCGCCAGTGCACCGTCCATCGTCGGCGGTGGTGGTCGGGTGCTCCGGCCGGGGGCGATGTCTTTGGCGCATCGGGGCGTGCTGTTCATGGATGAGGCGCCGGAGTTCGCCGCCGGCATCCTGGAGTCTCTCCGGCAGCCGTTGGAGAGCGGAGAGATCTGCATCGGGCGTTCCGGGCAGACGACCACCTTCCCGGCGAGGTTCCAGCTGGTGCTCGCGGCCAACCCGTGCCCGTGCGGGTTCGACTGGGCGCGCAGCAACCGCTGCGAGTGCCCGCCGGCTGCGAAGCGCCGCTACCGGGACCGGATCTCGGGTCCGGTCCGCGACCGGATCGACATCTGTCTGAAGGTTGGCCCGGTGCGTCGACACGAGCTGCGCGACGACCTCGCCGTGGTCGAGTCCAGCGCGGTGGTCCGGCAACGGGTCGAGGCGGCACGAAGCCGCCAGCTGGCCCGTTACGTCGGCACCCCGTGGCGGTGCAACGGTGACGTGCCCGGCCCGGAGATGCGAACCCGATGGCCAGTGCGGACCCGGGTCGTCAGCCTGCTTGAGGAGCATTCCGCCGAGGGTCGGATCTCGGCGCGTGGGGTCGACCGGATTATCCGGTTGGCCTGGACGTTGGCCGATCTGCACGAACACCCGCGGCCGGACGACTCCGACGTCGAGCAGGCGCTGCTGCTCCGCGACACCGACTCCGCCGTGCTGGCCGGTGGCGGACGACGCCGGGACGCCGCGGCGCATCTTCCGCTGAGGCCACGCGCAGAGGACTCCGAGGTCGTCGCATGAATGACCCCGGCGTGCTACCACTCAGCGACGGATGCCTGGACGACGAGCGACTGGCCCGCCTCGAGCTCTCCTTGATGGCGGAGCCGGGGAGCAGCTCAGTCTTGGCCCTGCTCGTCGAGGAGCTCGGTGGGCGCGAGACGGTGGAGCGGATCCGGCACCGCGACGGCTCGCTGGTCCGGGTGCCGCCGGCCTGGCCGGCTGGTCTCACCCCGGAGCTGACGGCGCGCGCCGCTGCGCTGCTGTCGACCCAGCACCCCGGTGCTCCGAGGTGGATGTGCCCAGGTGACGCCGAGTGGCCGCAGCGGCTCACCGATCTCGCTCATGCCGAGGACCTGCAAGGCCTGGGCGGACCGCCGCTGGGTCTGTGGGTTCGTGGCCAAGCCGGGCTCAGTGGCGTCGTGGACAGTGCAGTAGCGGTGGTGGGCGCCCGAGCCGCCACCTCCTATGGCATCCAGGTGGCCGGCGACGTGGCCGCCGACTGTGCGGCGCGAGACATCACCGTCGTGTCGGGTGCCGCATTCGGCATCGACTCAGCGGCGCACCGCGGCGCGCTCGCCATGCGCGGGACCACGGTGGCCGTGCTCGCCTGCGGAGCCGATGTCGCCTACCCGAGGGCGCATACCGCGCTGATCGACCGGATCGCCGACGAGGGGCTGGTGGTCTCCGAGCTGGCGCCCGGCAGTACTCCGACCAAGCTGCGCTTCCTTGCCCGCAACCGGCTGATCGCGGCGCTGTCGTGCGGAGCGGTGGTTGTGGAGGCAGCTCGGCGCAGCGGGTCGCTCAACACCCTCAACTGGTCCAGCCGGCTCGGACGGGTCACGATGGGCGTACCCGGTCCCGTCACCTCGTCGAGCTCCGCGGGGGTGCACGCACTGATTCGCGACGGCGGTGCGCTGCTGGTGACCGGCGGTGACGAGGTGGCCGAGGCGGTCGCGCCCATGGGCAGCCAGATCCTCGCCGACGTGCGCGGTGAGCATCGGGCAGGCGACGACCTGGACCCAACCACGCGAGACGTGCTCGAGGCCGTGCCGGCGCGCGGCGCCCGCGGCATCGCCTCAATCGCGGCGTCGGCCGGGGCCGACATCGACACCGCCATGGCCGTGCTGGGACGGCTCCTGCTCGGCGGGGTGGTCGAGCGCACCGGCGACGGTTGGCGGCTCACCCGGCAAGCGGCCGCGGCCATGAAGACCCGGTGACCGCCGCCGGGTGGGCCCCGCGTCGGCGCGTCGCCTTGCCGGGCCTGGCGCCCAGCCCCCATGGTGCGCAGGTGAGCCGTTCAGCGTCCGCCGGCCGGGTGTCGGACCTCTCGCCGGCCTGGGCCGCGGCGTTGGGTGACTACGAACGGCACCTGCGGCACGAACGCAACCTGGCCGCACACACCGTGCGCGCGTACCTGGCCGACCTCGCTGCACTCGCCGACCACGCGGGGCGCCTGGGCGTCGAGGACCCGGCCGACCTGGAGCTGCGGGTGCTGCGCAGCTGGTTGGCCAACCAGCAGACCCGCGGCCGGGCTCGCACGACGCTGGCTCGCCGGGCGACCTCGGCGCGGGTCTTCACCCGGTGGGTGGCCCGCAGTGGCCGGTCCGGCGGCCTGGACGCCGGCGCCATGCTGGTCTCCCCGAAACAGCACCGGGTGCTGCCCCCGACGTTGCGCCAGGACGAGATGCGCACCCTGCTCGACGCCGTCGCCGCGGAGTCGGCGGGTGGAGAGCCGCGGGGCCTTCGTGACCTCGCCGTGCTCGAGCTGCTGTATGCCAGTGGCATCCGCGTGGGGGAGCTCGTGGGCCTCGACGTCGACGACGTGGACCGCGAACGCAACGTGGTCCGGGTGCTCGGCAAGGGGCGCAAGGAACGCATGGTGCCGTTCGGGGGACCCGCGGCCAGAGCCTTGGACCGTTGGGTGCGTTCAGGCCGTCCGCTGCTGGCCCACTCCGCCAGCGGACCGGCCCTGTTCCTCGGAATGCGTGGGGGCCGGCTCGACCAGCGCGCGGTGCGGGCGATGGTCCACCGTTGCCTCGGCTGGGTCCAGGGCGCGCCGGACCTCGGGCCGCACGGCCTGCGGCACACCGCCGCGACCCACCTGCTGGAGGGAGGAGCCGACCTGCGCAGCGTCCAGGAGCTGTTGGGCCATTCCTCCCTCGCCACCACGCAGCTCTACACGCATGTGAGCAGCGACCGGCTGCGCTCGGCATACCGGCTGGCTCACCCGCGCGCCTGAGGCAGCACGGGCAGTTGCCGGCTCGTCATCGCTGCCCGTTGAGCCCGTTGAGCGGTTGTGCCTGCCACCGCCCTCAACGTCCCGCCATGCCGAGCGCCGCAGCGCGCCGCAGCGCCTGCGGAAGGCCGGTGCCGGTGCTGGTGCGAGTGCCGGTGCCAGTGGCAGCGACGCCGGCTTGGCGAGGCAACGGCGGTGTCATCGGCAGCAGCCGCACCGGGTTTCCGCCGAGCAGCTCCAATGGGTCGAGGTAGACATCACCCGCGATCCGGCCCAGATGGAGACAGGCGCTCGGCAGGCAATGGCTCCCGGCGAGCTCCAGCGTTCCGATGACCTCACCGGCGCTGACCTCGTGGCTGCGCCGGACCAATGGTGCCAGCGGCAGGTAGGTCGAGCGCTCGTTCCCATGGTCGACCACGACGACGCCGCGCCCGGCGACACTGCCGCTGAACGTCACGGTGCCGTCGGCGACGGCGAGCACGGGTTCACCGGGAGCCCCCAGCAGGTCGACTCCTCGATGACCCGCGCCGTAGGGGCCTGCCGTCGGTTCGAAGCGCCGCACGATCGGTGGAGCCGGCTGCAACGGCCACCGCCAGGCGCCGACTTCGAGGGTGGGGACCGGCGCAGCGGCGGCCGCCGACGGCACGACCAGGAGCAGAAGGAGCACGGGCAGCAGCAGGGCAGACCGCGGCAACGAGAGGTTCATGCCTTCAGCGTGCTGTCGCACCGTAGGTCCTGGGGGCGCTGGTTCACCGGCTGTGGACGCCCACCAGTCGCGCGGCTTCGCGGTCAGGCGCCCACTGTGCCTGGCGTACACTCATCGGCAGCGACTCCCGAGGGAGTCGACTTCGCACGCCCGGTCCCCACATCCCTTGTGGGCATCGACCCGTGGTCTCCGCAGACATTGTGCGGGGTGGGCCGCTGTCGGGCGTCAGGGCGCCGGCACCCGCCGGTGCAGCCAACCACGACGACGCCGTGCCCGCTGCGGCGTCGCAGAACAGGAGTACGGCCATGGCCGTCGTCACCATGCGGCAGCTGCTCGAGAGCGGCGTGCACTTCGGGCACCAGACCCGGCGGTGGAACCCGAAGATGAAGCGCTTCATCTTCACCGAGCGCAACGGCATCTACATCATCGACCTCCAGCAGTCGCTGGCCTACATCGATCGCGCCTTCGAGTTCGTCAAGGACACCGTCGCTCGCGGAGGTGCGGTGATGTTCGTCGGCACCAAGAAGCAGGCGCAGGAGCCGATCTCGGAGCAGGCCACCCGGGTCGGGCAGCCCTACGTCAACCAGCGCTGGCTCGGCGGGATGCTGACCAACTTCCAGACCGTGCACGAGCGGCTCAAGCGGCTCAAGGAGCTCGACGAGCTCGACTTCGACGACGTGGCCGGCTCCGGCAAGACCAAGAAGGAGCTGCTGCAGCTCAAGCGAGAGCGCGACAAGCTCGACAAGAGCCTGGGCGGCATCCGCGAGATGGGTCGCACGCCGGCCGCGGTGTGGATCGTGGACACCAACAAGGAGCACCTGGCCGTCCAGGAGGCCAAGAAGCTCCACATCCCGATCATCGCCATCCTCGACAGCAACTGTGATCCCGACGACGTCGACTTTCCGATTCCGGGCAACGACGACGCGATCCGCTCGGTGACCCTGCTGACCCGCGTCGTTGCCGATGCGGTCGCAGAGGGCCTCAAGGCCCGTTCGGGCGCCCGTACCGGTGACGAACCGGTCGGCGCCGAGCTGGGCTCGGAGGAGCCGCTGGCCGAGTGGGAACGCGAGCTCTACAGCGGCACCGCCGAGCAGGTCGCCACCGACGCCACCGCCGGCGACGCCGCCACCCCTGCACCGGCCGCCGAGGCCACCGGAGCATCGAGCGAGAGCGTCGACACCCCGGCTCCAGCCGAGCCCCCCGCCGAGGCGCCCGCCGACACCACAGCCGACCCCGCAGCCGACCCCGCAGCCGACACCGCGCCCGAGGTCCCTGATGCCGCGGCTGAGCCCACTGCGGCCGGCGGTCCCATCACAAGAGAGACGTGACTCCAATGGCGCAGATCACTGCTGCAGACGTCAAGAAGCTTCGCGACCTCACCGGAGCCGGGATGATGGACGCCAAGAAGGCGCTCACCGAGGCCGGCGGCGACAACGACAAGGCCATCGAGATCTTGCGGGTCAAGGGCGCCGCAAAGGCGCAGCAGCGTGGCGCCGAGCGCAAAGCCAGCGCAGGTCTGATCGCCGCCAGCGGGCCGGCGCTCGTCGAGCTCAACTCCGAGACCGACTTCGTCGCCAAGAACGAGCAGTTCCAGCGGGTCGCCCAGGCGCTGGTCCAGCGGGCCGCAGAGACCAAGCCGGCCGACCGAAAGGCATTTCTGTCGGTCGAGATGTCCGACGGGAAGACCGTCGAGCAGACCGTCGCCGACCTCGCGGTCGTGATCGGCGAGAAGATCGAGCTGGGCCGGGTCGCCGTCCTGGACCGGGGCCGGGTCGCGACCTACCTGCACCGCCGGGCCAGCGACCTGCCACCGGCCGTCGGCGTGCTCGTCGAGTACGCGGGTGACGACGAGCAAGCCGCGCGGGGGGCAGCCATGCAGATCGCCGCCATGCGTCCGCAGTACGTGGACCGTGCCGAGGTGCCTGCGGAAGTCCTGGCCAAGGAGCGGGAGATCGCCGAGGCGAGAGCGCGCGAGGAGGGCAAACCGGAGCAGGCGCTGCCGCGGATCGTCGAGGGCCGGGTCAACGGCTTCCTCAAAGAGCTCGTGCTGCTCGAGCAGCCCTCGGTGCAGGACAGCAAGAAGCAGGTCAAGGCCGTCCTCGACGACGCCGGTGTCCGGGTCACCCGCTTCGCCCGCTTCGAGGTCGGCGCACGCTGAGGCAGACTGCCACCCATCAGTGACGCTGCCCGGTACGGGTGCGGCGAGGAGGCCACAGACGTGAGCACGACGCCCAAGGCGTACAACCGGGTGCTGCTCAAGCTCTCCGGTGCGGTGTTCGGCGGCGGCAAGCTCGGCGTCGACCCCGTCGTGGTGGCCTCCATCGCCCGGCAGATCGCAGACGTCGTCAACAGCGGCGTGCAGCTGGCCGTGGTGGTCGGCGGCGGCAACTACTTCCGCGGCGCCGAGCTGTCCTCCGGCGGCATGGAGCGCGACCGGGCTGACTACATGGCCATGCTCGGCACGGTGATGAACTGCCTTGCTCTGCAGGACTTCTGCGAGAAGCGCGGCGTGCCCACCAGGGTGCAGACCGCCATCTCGATGGGCCAGGTGGCCGAGCCCTACATCCCTCGCCGCGCGGAGCGCCACCTGGAGAAGGGGCGCGTCGTCATCTTCGGCGCGGGCGTCGGCATGCCCTACTTCTCGACCGACACAGCCGCTGCCCAACGGGCCCTGGAGATCGGCTGCGAGATCATCCTGATGGCCAAGAGCGGGGTCGACGGCGTCTACGACGCCGACCCGCAGCTCGATCCGACGGCTCGCAAGTTCGATGTCATCGACTTCGACGAGGTGCTGGGTCGTGGGCTGCGGGTCGCTGACGCCACGGCGTTCAGCCTCTGCCGCGACAACAGGTTGCCGATCCGCGTCTTCAACCTCATGCAGGAGGGCAACATCGCCCGCGCGGTCCGGGGTGAGAAGATCGGCACGCTCGTGCACCCTGGCTGAGCACCGCACCACGAAGCGACCGGGAGGCAGGACGCCGTGATCGACCAGACCCTGCGTGAGGCCGACGCGAAGATGGACAAGGCCGTGGACTTCGCGAAGGAGGAGTTCGGAGCGATCCGTACCGGCCGCGCCCACCCGGCGATGTTCGCGAAGATCACCGCGGACTACTACGGCAGTCCGACGCCGCTCCAGCAGCTGGCGTCCTTCCAGGTGCCCGAGGCCCGAGTCGTCGTCATCTCGCCGTACGACAAGAGCTCGATGGCGGGCATCGAGAAGGCCATCCGCGACTCCGACCTGGGCGTCAACCCGAGCAACGACGGCCACCTGATCCGGGTGGTGCTCCCGGAGCTGACCGAGCAGCGGCGCAAGGAGTACATCAAGCTGGCGCGGTCCAAGGCCGAGGAGGGTCGAGTCACCGTACGCAACGTCCGGCGAACCGCCAAGCAGGCCCTCGACAAGCTGGAGAAGGACGGTGAGGTCGGCAAGGACGACGTCACCGGGGCCGAGAAGCGACTCGACGCGATGACCAAGAAGCACGTCGGCGCGATCGACGGGCTGCTCGAGCACAAGGAGTCCGAGCTGCTCGAGGTCTGACGACGACCCGCTCCGCTCGAACACCCCATGTCTGCCTCCAGTCCGGCACCCTCCGGGGCGACCACGAGTCACGCCGGCCGCAACCTACCGGCGGCGATCGGCGTCGGGCTCGCGTTGGCGGCGGTGGTCGTCGCGTCGCTGTTCATCGTCAAGGAGGTCTTCGTCGGCGTCGTGCTGCTGGCCGCGCTGACCGGGATCGGCGAGCTGGCGACGGCCCTGCGTGACGCGGGCGTGCATGTTCCTGTGGTGCCGGTCGCGGTCGGTGCCGTGGTCATGCTGGTCGGCGCATTCGTCAGTGGCACGCCGGTGCTGACGGCGGCACTGGCCCTCACGTTCGTCGCGGTCACCGTGTGGCGCCTGGCGACTGGCAGTGACGGCTTCGTTCGCGACGCGACGGCCGGCGTCTTCGTCACCTGCTATGTCGGCCTGCTCGGCAGCTTCATCCTGCTGCTGCTCGCCGAGGGCGACGGTGCCTGGCGCGTGGCCACCTTGGTGCTGGTCACTGCCGCGTCCGACACCGGTGGTTACGCTGCGGGTGCCCGCCTGGGCAAGCACCCCATGGCGCGGGCGATCAGCCCCCAGAAGACGTGGGAGGGCTTCGTCGGTTCCGTGCTTGCGTGCATGGTCGTCGGCTGGCTCACCGTCGCCTACGCCCTGCACGGGCCTCCGGCAGCGGGGCTGCTGCTCGGTGCGCTGGCCGCTGTGGCGGCGACCGTCGGCGACTTGGTGGAGTCGCTGGTCAAGCGCGACCTGGGGATCAAGGACATGGGCACGCTGCTGCCCGGCCACGGCGGCATGATGGACCGCATCGACTCGCTGCTGGTCGTTGCACCGGTGGCCTGGCTGGTGCTCACGCTGCTCGTCGACGTGGGATGACCCGACTGACGCTGTTGCGTCACGGACGCCCGGAGGTGGACCCGCGAGCTCCCGCAGCCGGCTGGCGCTTGTCACCCGATGCCGTTCCGGATCTGAAGGCATTGCGGCGAAGCGGCGTGCTGCCCAGCGGGGCCGCCTGGTGGAGCTCACCGGAGCCCAAGGCGCGGGCGACCGCGTCGGCGCTCAGCGACTCGCCGGTGCGGCTCGTCGAGGACCTCCGTGAGCAGGAGCGACCGGCGGAGTGGTTCGACGACGCGTCGGAGTTCACCCGGCTCGTACGACTGTCAGTCATGGAGCCTGACGTAGCTGCCCGTCGGGGGTGGGAACCGGCTGGGCACACCCAGGCCAGGGTCGTTGCCGCGGTGCGCCGCGTCGTGGCGGAAGCGGCGGGAACGGAGCTGGTCCTGGTCGGCCACGGCACTGCGTGGACGTTGGCCGTAGCCGCTCTCACCGGCCAGCCTCCGGATCTCGCTGCGTGGCTGGGGATGGCCATGCCGGACCACTGCACCATCGACATCGACACCGACACCGACCTCGACAGTGGGCAGGTGGTGTCCGGATGGGGCGCTTGGCGCGACCGGCTGCCCGGCGCCCGCGACTAGCCTGGCTGCCGTGCTTCAGCGACTGTATGCCCGACAGGAATGGCAGTTCTTCACCTCGCTGCCCCGAGCCGACCGAGCGCTGACGACCGCCTGGTGGACGGTGATCGCCGCCCAGGCACTGCTGCCCGCCCTGTTCGCGATCACGATGGGTGCCCTGGTCGGTGCCATCTCGGCGGGCACCGGCTTGACGACGCCGCTGGTCTGGATGGGTCTGGTGTTCGTGCTGCTCCAGGTGCTCAACCCCATGCAACAGGCGATCAGTGAGAACCTCGGGAGCCGGATGTCCGCTTGGCTCTACGACCGGATGACTTCTGCGTGCGTGACACCGGCCGGGATCGGGCATCTCGAGGACCCGGAGCTCAGCAAGGACATGACGGTCGCCCGGGAGTTCGACAACGGCATCGCCGGGCCGCCGATGGAGATCAACCTCGCCTTCATCGCAAGCGGTCTGGTCGACATGGGCGCCGGGCTGGCCGCTGCCCTGGTGCTGTTCGGCTACACCTGGTGGGCGCCGCCGCTGCTGGCGGGTGCCTGGCTGGCCACCCACTGGCTGCTCCGGGAGAGCGCTGTGTGGCGCGACCGGAACACCGACGAGGTCCGTGAGGCGTCTCGGCATGCCGACTATGCGTACCGGCTGGCTGTCGACCCCCCGTCGGCCAAGGAGCTGCGGCTGTTCGGCCTGGCCGACTGGACGGTCGACAGGTTCATCCGACGTCGTCGGCAGCTGTTCGAGCTGCAGCAGCGCGCCACGCGGTTGCGCGAGAAGTCGGTGGTGTGGTGCGTGCTGCTGGTGACCGTGGCCAACGTCGGAGTGTTCTGGTCGCTGGCGTCCGGAGCTACCGACGGCCAGCTCTCACTCGACCGGGTGATCGTCTTCGCCCAGGTCGCGGTGGGGACCAGCAGGATCGCCTTCGGCGGTCTCAACTGGGCGCTCGACGGCGCGGCGGCACCGGTGGCGGCGGTGCTGCGGCTGGAGCCTGTCACGACCCGAGTGGGCGCGCTCAGCGCGGCGGCGAACCCGGTCTCCTCGACGGGCCTGCCGGCTCGCGAGATCGTCTTCCGTGGTGTGAGCTTCGCCTACCCGCAGGGCGGCCGCACGATCGTCTCCGGGCTCGACCTGACGATTCCGGCCGGCTCGTCGCTGGCCATCGTCGGTCAGAACGGCGCCGGCAAGACCACGTTGGCGAAGCTGCTCTGCCGGCTCTACGACCCGACCGCGGGCTCGATCGAGGTCGACGGCGTGGATCTGCGCAGCCTGGACGTCGGTGAGTGGCGGTCCCGAGTGACGGCGGTGTTCCAGGACTTCGTCCGCTTCGAGCTGTCGCTGCGCGACAACGTCGCACCCGACGGCGCTAGCGACGACGATGTCCAGGCCGCGCTAGCCGCCGCGGGCGCCGAGGGCCTCGCCGACCTCGACACACCGTTGGCGAAGGGCTACGACCGGGGCATCGACCTCTCGGGCGGGCAGTGGCAGCGGATCGCGCTGGCGCGTGCTCTTTGTGCCGTACGCGGGGGCGCCGGGCTGGTGCTGCTCGACGAGCCGACTGCACAGCTGGACGTACGCGGCGAGGCGGCGATCTTCCAGCGCGTACTGGCTGCGACCGGGCAGGCCACCACGATCTTGATCTCGCACCGCTTCTCCACGGTGCGGCGCGCGGACCGGATCTGTGTCATCGAGCACGGCCGGGTGGTCGAGCTCGGCACTCACGACGAGCTGATGAGCGCACGTGGCCGCTACCGCACCATGTTCGACCTGCAGGCTCAGCGGTTCGCCGCCGCGGAGGATGAGGAGGGGGTGGCCTATGACGTCCTCGGCTGATGCCAAGGCGGAGACCGACCTCGATGACATGCCGCCTGCGCTCAGCTCGATGTGGCGGCTGATCAAGCTCGGGTACCGCAACGAGCCGCGGTTGCTGGTGACTGCTCTGGTGCTGTCGCTGCTGGCCGCGTTGCCGGATGCGCTGCTGGCGCTGTGGCTGGCCCTGCTGGGCAAGGGCGTGGTGGAACACGACCGGACGCTGGTGCTGGTGGCCGCGGTCGGGATGGGCCTGTCGGTGACGGCGACCTGGTTCCTGCAGACGGTCAGCACCCGCCTGCAGCGCCGCTTCCGCGACAAGGTGACGATCGCGCTGGAGTCGCACGTGGCCCAGCTTCAGGCGTCGGTGGCCACGATCGCTCACCAGGAACGGCCGGACTACCTCGACCGGCTCTCGGTGCTGCGCGAGCAGGTCTACGTGCTCGACCACATGTACATGTCCGTGTTCTCCACCTGCGGCTGGATCCTCCGGCTCGCCGTCACGGTAGTGATGCTGATGTCGATCCACCCCGTGCTGGCGCTGCTCGCCGTCTTCGCGCTGCCGACGGTGCTCACCTCCAGCTGGCGACCGGCGGTCGAGCGGGCCGCTCAACAGCGGGGCGCCCAGGCCGAGCGGCTGGCCCGGCACCTGTTCGCCACCGCCACGACGGCCGCCTCCGCCAAGGAGATCCGTGTCCTCGGCATCAGCGAGCGCGTCGCTGCCCGCCGGCGTACCGAGTGGGAACGCTGGTACGCACTGATGTCGCGGGCGCGGTGGGGCAGCGCCGTCTGGCACACGCTGGCGTGGGCGGTGTTCGGCCTCGGCTACGTGGGCGCCGTCGTCTTCGTCGCGTCGGGGCTGCATGCCTCCTCCACCGCAGTGCTGTTGGTGCTCGCGGCCGGTGCCCGGCTGTCGGCCTACATCGGCGCCACGGTCGGTGAGATCGGCTTCCTTCGGGGCATCTGGCTCGACGGGTCGAGACGGCTGGCCTGGCTGGAGGACTACGCCGAGGCGGTCGCCGGCCAGGCCGACCTGCCGGTGCCGGTGCGGCTGACCGAAGGCATCCGCACCGAGCACCTGTCGTTCGCCTACCCCGGGACCGACCGTCTCGTCCTGGATGACGTCAACCTGGACCTACCCGCGGGCTCGGTCGTCGCCATCGTCGGCGAGAACGGCGCCGGGAAGTCAACGCTGATCAAGCTGCTGTGCGCGCTGTACGCCCCGACCGGCGGGCGCATCCTCGTCGATGGTGCGGCGCTCGACCGGATGCCGCCGCAGGAGTGGTGCGCTCGACTGGCCGGGGCCTTCCAGGACTTCTACCGCTTCGAGCTGGTCGCGCAGCAGTCGGTAGGCGTCGGCGACGTCCCACGCGTCGACGACCGCGCCGCCGTGGGCACCGCTGTCGGTCGGGCCGGCGCCGAGGACGTCGTCGCCCAGCTGGGGCACGGACTAAAGACCCAGCTCGGGCCGACCTGGTCGGAGGGGGTCGACGTGTCCTTCGGGCAGTGGCAGAAGTTGGCGCTGGCCAGGGGGTTCATGCGCAACGACCCGCTACTGCTGATCCTCGACGAGCCGACGGCCGCCTTGGACGCCGAGACCGAGCACGCGTTGTTCGAGCGTTACGCCGAGGCCGCCCGGGGCAGCGCCGGACCGGACGGCGCGCCCGTCGACGGACGCATCATGATCTTGGTGTCGCACCGCTTCAGCACGGTCCGGATGGCCGACCTGATCGTCGTGCTCGACGGCAACCGGGTCGCCGAAGTCGGCACTCACGACGAGCTCATCGAGGCGGACGGCACGTACGCGTCGCTCTACGGCACGCAGGCCGCGGCCTACCGCTGAGTCCGGCTCGATGGGCCGGCCCACAGCGGTGGCAGGGCCGCCACGGCGTCAATGTCGTCCGGCATCTCGGTCTCCGTCGCGATCCGGTTCCGGCGTTGCGTGCCACACACCACACATCGATGCACCACGGCGAGCCCCTTGCCGTGGCGTTGCGTGAGACCGAGCGGCTGCATGGCTCCACCGCAGTCGCTGCCGCGATCACCGGGCAACTGACCGTCGACGTGGCACGACCACAGACACCGTGGGCAGTGGTTGCGGTAGCCGCCGTTCGTGCACGGCGGGACGGACGCCGAGCAGTGCAGGCACACAAATGACGAGTTCTCGTGGCGTCGTGCCACACCCGCCTCCTGAGTCTTCGCTGGGAAAGCGACATGACTCGAAGGCGAAGGGTTCCGTTAGCTCTCTCCGGCGCCTTTCGGCGCGCGGCTCCCGGGCTACGAGCGGGCAGTGACCGATTCACCGCGCACGCTTCCGCGCGGCGCGATTACTTCTGATTCCTGCGTCACGGCGAGCCGGTCTGACTCACCGATCAGGACCTCGACCGGCTTTGCTCCACGAAGGTGGCATTGTGCCGGCCACTGTCAGCCAGGCATCCCCAGCTGCCATCAGTAGGTGTGGTCCGCCGTCACCGGCGTCGGCGCCGTCCCCTAGGCGGCAGGCGATACATGGTGACAACCGGCTAACACAGCCTCACCTCCCTCAGCAGTGACGGCGAAGTGTAAACCGCTGTGGACGCCGTCCCGAAGCGTCCTCTGAACGCACGGAAACTGTCAGACCGTGGTCATACCTTCAGTTCATGAAGGCAGCACCAGCCGCGGAGTCGCGGGTTGAGTTGGCGGGGCGGATCGACCGCATCGCCAGTCAGGCGCGCTCAGTGGCCTGTGGTCAAGCGCAGCTGCTGGTGGAGATCACGGACTTCACCGATGCCCGTCGGTTTGCGGACCGTGCGGCTGGGTCCCCGGTCGAGTCGGCCGGGTCGCGGGCGGTGGCCGAGGTTGCCCTCGCGCTCCGGGTCACGGCGGCAACCGTGGAGCACCAGGCAATTCTCGGCCGGGCGCTTCGCGACGACTTCGCTCAGCTGCTGGCCGCCTGCATGGTCGGCGACGTCACTCTGGCCGCAGCCCGGGTCGTCGTCGAGGAAACCGCAGTTCTCGAACCACTCCAGCGCCGAGCCCTCGGATGCCGATGTCACGGCGGACGCGTTGTGCATGACGCCGAGCCGGCTGCGCCGGGCGACCCGGCGCCGGGTGCTCCGCGCCGACGCCGATGCCGCCGTCAAGCGAGAGGCGCTGGCCCGGGCGAAGCGGTCAGTCCACGCTGTCATGCACGCCGACGGAGTCGGCACGCTGTCGGCACTGCTCTCGGCGGAGGAGACCGTGCGGTGCTGGCAGGTGTTGGACTCCTACGCCCGCGGCGTGCGGGCGGACGGTGACCCCCGCAGCATCGCGGCGTTGATGGTCGACACCTTCGTCGAGCGGCTCACCGGCGTCACAAAGTCAGCTCCGCCGGCCATGTCGGTATCGGTGGTGATCTCAGCCGCGGCGCTGTTCGGCGAGGCCACCGACCCGGCAACGCTCGACGGTTATGGAGCGATCAGTCCAGAGCTGGCGCGGCACCTTATCCATCAGGCCGCGGCCACCGGGACAGTGAGCCTTCGGCGGCTGGTGTGCGACCCGTTCGACGGCTCGCTGATCCACGCCGACACCGGCCGCCGGCTGGTCGACGGGGAGCTTCGGGCCTTTCTGACGGCCGCCGACGTGCAGGGTTGCCGGATGCCGGGGTGCGAGGCACCGGTCCGGCACGCCGACCACCTCCAGGCTTGGGTCGACAATGGTCCGACGTCGGGGGCAAACACCCACGGCTTGTGCGTCGGCTCGCACGTCACTCGCCACCACCGAGGCTGGCGGCTGAGCGAGCAGCCGCACCCGCGGGGTGGGCGTCCCACGGTTGTGTGGCACACCCCGACCGGTCACACCTACTCGAGTCCGCCGCCCGCGGTGCTCGGGCCCGGCTCGATTCGACACCGGCGTCCTGCCCGACCCAGCGTCCCGCGTGTCGACATCCGATGGCCGGCCCCTGCCGACCGCCGGATCGAGCTGCACCTTCGGCGCTGACCCGACCAGCGCTGTCGCAGGACAGTTGACGTCAGTCGTCGCCGTCGGCGGGCCGTGGGAGGATGAGGCGGTGCCTAAGGCTTTGCCGCTTGCCTTCGACGAGCCGGTCGGCCAACGGAAGCCACCGCGGCACCTCGCCGACCTGACCCCCGACCAACGCGCCGACGCAGTCGCCGCGCTCGGCCAACCTCGCTTTCGTGCCCGCCAGTTGTCGACTCACTACTTTGCTCGACTGGTCGACGACCCGGCGCAGATGACCGACCTGCCCCAGGCGTCGCGTGATGCGCTGGTGACCGAGCTCATGCCGACGCTCATGACACCGCTGCGGGTGCTGCAGGCCGATGCCGGCGCCACCCGAAAGACGCTGTGGCGGCTGTTCGACGGGGCGCTCGTCGAGTCGGTGCTGATGCGCTATCCCGGGCGGGTGACCATGTGCGTGTCCAGCCAGGCCGGCTGCGGGATGGCGTGCCCGTTCTGCGCGACCGGTCAGGGTGGCCTGCAGCGCAACATGAGCGCGGCCGAGATCGTCGAGCAGGTGGTGGTCGGCGCCCGAGCGCTCGCCCGCGACGAGGTGCCGGGTGGACCCGGTCGGGTGTCCAACGTCGTGTTCATGGGCATGGGCGAGCCGATGGCCAACTACCGGGCGGTGCTCGCCGCCGTACGCCGCCTGGTGGAGCCCGCACCGGCCGGTCTTGGCCTGTCTGCCCGCGGCGTCACCGTGTCGACCGTGGGCCTGGTGCCCCGGATGCGCCAGCTCGCCACCGAGGGGATCCCCGTGACACTTGCGCTGTCGCTGCACGCGCCCGATGACGAGCTGCGCGACGAGCTGGTGCCGATCAACACTCGCTGGCAGGTCGCTGAGACCGTGCAGGCCGCCTGGGAGTACGCCCGGATCACCAGGCGTCGCGTCTCGATCGAGTACGCGATGATCAAGGACGTCAACGACCAGGCCTGGCGGGCGGATCTCCTCGGCGATGTGCTGACCTCGGTCGGCGACTGGGCCTGGGTGCACGTGAACCTGATCCCGCTGAACCCGACGCCTGGTTCGCGGTGGACTGCCTCCCGCCGCCAGGACGAGGCCGAGTTCGTGCGCCGGCTGGAGGCCAAGGGCGTCCCGACGACGGTGCGCGAAACGCGCGGCCGCGAGATCGACGGCGCCTGCGGGCAGCTGACCGCACAGGTGTGATCACGACGCATCAGTTCGCTGGGCACCGGAGTCCCACTTGAGTGCTTCCGCCAACGCCGGCAGGACGATCCGGTAACCGGTGCCGTTCAAGTGCAGGCCGTCGGCTTCGAATGGATCGTGCTCGCTGTCGGCCAGTGCCTGCGAGGGGTCCAGGAACATCGCGTGGCCGGCCCCGCAGACCGCACGCGCGGCGCTGCGGTAGGCGACCAGCGCCTCATTGGTCCGGTCGTCCGGACCGAACTCCAGCCGCGGCTCGTGCACGGGTGGTGGCGCCAGATAGAGCAGCGGTCGCAGCTGGATGCTCTCGACGAACAACCTCAGGTGCGCCGCAAATGTCGACGGCGGAACCCGCTGCCAGGGGGCGGCATCGTTGGTTCCCACCGAGACGGCAATCGCGGCCGTGCCGAAGTCGACGGCGGAGTCCTGAGCCAGCAGGGCAGATGAGGTTGCCCCACCGGAGGCCCGATTGACGATCCTGAGGCCGGTGAGCCGAGCGAGCTGCTGAGCCCACCCACCGGTGATCCGAGCGAAGTGGCTGTCTCCGAGCAGCAGCAGGGAGGACACGTCGAGATGGTATGCGCACCTCAGCTCCGGACCACCAGGGTCCAGCGGCGAGGTCAGTCCTCGGACAGCAGGTGACGCAGGTAGCGGCCGGGTGCCTCGAGGTAGCGCTGCCAGTGCTGGACCAGCTCGAGCGCGTCCCAGGTGGTCTCCCGCAGGCCCCACTCGCCGACCTCGAGGATCGTTGCGCCGGGCAGCGCGGCGAGCACCGGGGAGTGAGTGGCGCAGAGGATCTGCGAGCGCTCGCAAGTGAGTCGGTCCAGGACACTCATCAGCGCGAGCGTCGAGGAGAACGACAGCGCCGCCTCGGGTTCGTCCAGGCAATAGAACCCGGTCGAGTCGAACCGGGCGCCGAGGAGCTCGAGGAAGGACTCCCCGTGGCTCATCTCGTGGAACCGCGGCTCGTCTCCATTCGGACTCGGATGCTCCTCCAGGCGGGTGTACCAGCTGTGCATGGTTTCCGCGCGCAGGAAGAATCCCCAACGTCCGCTTCCGATCCCGCGCTGGAGCCGGATTGCTCGGTGCAGCGGGGACTCGCTCTCCCGTGTGGAATGCTGGCTGAAGCTCGACCCCCCCTCCGGTGACAGGCCGTAGGCGATCGCGATCGCTTCGACCAGGGTCGACTTTCCTGACCCGTTCTCGCCGACGAGGAACGTGACCCCTCGAGCCAGGTCGAGTCCATCTCGCAACAGCTGGGCGACGGCCGGGATGTCGGCGGGCCACTGCCCCCGTGGCAGCCGGGAACCGGGATCGGGAACGACCCGGACGATCGGCGGCTGGTCGAAGTCCACGCGCGACACCTCAGCGAAGGTACGGCACCTGCCCCGCCCTCCGGCGGTCGACCATCAGGTAAACCGCTGGTCGCGCTGGCGGCCGGTCAAGCACAGTGGGCGAGTGGAACCTCTCGATACCCGGGCCGCTCGACCGGTTGCGCTGGTCACTGGTGCCAGCCGGCTGGCCGGCATCGGCGCCGCCGTCGCGACCCGGCTGGCCGCCGACGGCTTCGACGTGGCGATCACCTACTGGACCGCCTACGACGAGCGGATGCCGTGGCGCAGCCGGACGGCCGATCATGACGAGCTCGAGGGCCGATTGGGCAAGCTAGGCGCTCAGACGGCCGCGGTGGAGGCAGACCTCAGTGATGTGGCGGCGTCGGCCACTGTCTTCGACCACGTCGAGGCCGAGCTGGGACCGGTCACGGCACTGGTGCTGTGCCACTGCGAGTCGGTCAACTCTGACCTCCTCGGCACCACCGTCGACAGCTTCGACCGCCACTTCGTGGTCAATGCCCGAGCGTCGTGGCTGCTGATTCGCGAGTACGCACTGCGCTTCTCCGGTATGCCCGGCAGCGGCCGGATCGTGGCGCTGACCAGCGATGCCACCGCCGGCAACCTGCCGTACGGCGCGAGCAAGGGTGCTCTTGACCGGATCGTGATCGCGGCCGCCAGCGAGCTGGCCGGTCGAGGCATCAGCGCCAACGTGGTCAACCCGGGGGCGACCGACACCGGCTGGATGAGTGACCAGCAGCTGCAGGCCACCGCGGAGGCGCTGCCGCTGCGCCGGGTCGGTATCCCTGACGATGCCGCGAACCTCGTGTCTTGGCTGTGCTCCGCCCAGGGCGGCTGGGTCAACGGGCAGCTGTTGCACAGCGACGGCGGCGCGTCGGCATGATGCCCCGTCGGCGCAACCACACGAGCGGACGGATGCGCTCCAGCGGCAGAAAACTGGTCATCGTGACCAGATGTGGGGCGAAGGAGATCCGGATCGCCAGGATGGTCGCGACGTGGAAGCTGTAGAAGTAGGCCACGATCCAGCGCTGCCACTTCTCGTTGACGAAGAACACGATCGGGCTGCTCAGCTCGAAGCCGACGATCATGAACTGTGACGCAGTGAGCAGCCATGGCACGCGCAGCAGCAACCGGCCGAGCTCAGTGCCCCGGCGCAGCACTGCCCAGGTCAGCGTGGTGCCCCACAGCCACTCGATGCCGCCGAATCGCAGCTTCGCCCAGGCGGCCAGGAAGTACGTCGCGATGGCCGCCAGCTGCACCACGCGCATCGCCCAACCGGCTGCAGCGGATCGGCGCGGGTCGCCGTGCGGGGCGACACCCACGCTCGGCAGCACGGCCAGCGCGATGATGAAGCCGAACCGGTCATGGTCGACCTTGCCGTAGCTCATCGCGACGAGCATCCACTCGAAGTAGAGCAAGAACACCGTCCCCCCGAGCAGGCGCGGCGCGCGGCCGGTCGCGGCGAGTGGCGCGAGCACGAGCAGCGCCCAGAACGAGACGCGCACCACGAGCGGTGTCGGTTCAGGGAACACCGGCAGCAGACGGGCGACGGCCAGCGGCTCGTAGAGGCCGGTGGACACACTGGCCTTGTCCCGCGCCCACGGCGTGATCAGCAGCAGGTCGACCACGACGAAGGCGTAGACGAGCGTTCGGAGCACCGCCACCCGGGCCAGGGGGACCGGAGCGAACAGCCAGCTCGACAGCCGGCTCGATCGCTGCGCCATCACCGTCGCCATGTGACCACCACGTCGTCGTGGGACGCGCCGGTCGCCCGGCCGTCCTTGAGCTCGTAGTAGTGGATGACCACCGACAGCGCGGTGATCTCCGGTGCGTCGGGATGGTGGTCCTCGTAGGCGTCGGCCAC
>JBBSGC010000002.1:0-50637 GCA_038254525.1 Propionibacteriales bacterium
CGCGCCGCGCACAGCCCGGGCGGCCCGCTGGCTCAGCCCAGATCGACGATCGCGGCCACCGGTCCCCCACCCTCGGGACCCTGGTGCGCGGCGGACACCGAGACGAACACCGCCGGGTCACCGGTGACCGCGGCCGTCACGCCCCCGACGCACGACTTGATCTGGCGGTGCCAGTGCACGTCGGAGTCGTCGAGCATCGCGTTGCGCCGGCCGCGCACCGCGCCGTCCTGGCTGGCCTCGCACTTGAGGAACACGTTGACCAGCCGGCCGCCTAGGTCGCTCGGGTGTGGCCGCTGGGGCAGGTCGAGCCCGGCGTCGCGGATCGCGGCCCAGATGCCGTCGGCGTCCAGCGCGTCCTTCATCACCGAGTGCCCGATCCGGTAACGGCCGCCGACGCCACGCGTGTTGCCGACCACGACCACCTGCGCCCGGTCCAGCTCGACCCCCGACGAGCAGGACGCCACCGCCGAGTAGAGGTCTCGGTTGTGCATGACGTCCTCGTCCCCCGGCATCTCGATCTCGCCGAGCGCCACGGCGACGCCCAGCGCCGTCACCCCGTTGGACAGGTCCATCGACTCGTGTGTGTGCTCGGTCCACACGGTCTGGCCGCGACTCTTGGCGTCGCGGATCGTGGAGATCGTCAGCAGCGGCGTCTTGGTCTGCACGTAGTGGACATCCGAGGGATCGGTGATACCCGCCCGCTCCATCGCCTCGCGCACAGCGTCGGCCACCTTGTGGATCATCGGCGTCCGCCCGATCTCCTCGGGCAGCAGCTGCTCGCTCATCGCGAAGCCGACCGTCAGCCGCGGCTCACCGGTCTCCTGCGCAGCCCCGTCGGGCAGGGTCGCGAAGATCGTCGCGTGCGGGCTGAGGACGCCGTCGGTGCCGCCCGACCAGACGATCGGGATCGACCCGACCTCCTGGGGCGAGCGGCTGCCTTTGTCAGCGAGCACCTGACGGAACGCGCGGTCGGCAATGATCCGGGTGTAGTCGTTGACCCCGCCGTTGCCCTCGGTCTTGCCGATCACAGCGACGACCCGGTCGGCCTCCAGCTCGCCGTCGTCGATGAGCTTCGCGAGCTCGCTGGCGTCTGCTACGGAGTGGATCGGAACCTTGCGTACGTCAATTGCAGGTGGCACGGGCTGTCCTTCCTGGGGGTCTGCTGGGGTCCGTACGGATGGCGCGGCCGGCGCCTCGGTGGACTAGCGGGGCCGGTCATCGGGCAACCACGCGGGTACCCGTCCCGCCGGCGACGGCGTCAGCGATCCGCGGGAGTGAGGTGATGACTCCGGTGCGTCCGGTGCGCTCGGCGAACCGGATCACTGCCTCCACCTTCGGGCCCATCGAACCGGCGGCGAACTCCCCACCGGCTGCCAGCGAGCGCAGCTCGGTCACCGTGGTGCGACCGAGCGGCCGGGCCTTCGGCGTCCCCCACCCCACGACGGCGGCGTCCACGTCGGTGGCGATCACCAGCGCGTCGGCATCGAGCTGCTCGGCGAGCAGGGCCGCGGTGAGGTCCTTGTCGATCACCGCCTCGACGCCGACCAGGCCCACCCCCCAACGCCGCACCGTCGGGATGCCACCGCCGCCGGCGCAGACCACGACGAAGCCGGCATCGAGCAGTGCGCGCGCGGCGCCGACGTCGAGGCAGGCCCGCGGCTCCGGTGAGGCCACGACACGTCGCCAGCCGCGGGCGCCCTTGTCGACCCAGTGCTGTCCGTTCGCGATCTGCACCTGCGCCTCGTCACGCTCCACATAGCGCCCGATCGGCTTGCTGGGCTCGGCGAAGCCGGGGTCGTCGGCGTCGACGAGCGTGCGGGACACCAGCGCCGCCACGCGTACCGAAGCGTCGCGCTCGGCGAACGCCTGGTCGAGGGTGTCCAGGACGAGCATCCCGATCGTCGCCTGGGTCTGGGCGCCGCACCAGTCCAGCGGTACGGGGGGCACCACGTGAGCCGCCATCTCGTTCTTCAGCAGCAGGTTGCCCACCTGAGGCCCGTTGCCGTGGGTCAGCACCACCGAGTGCCCCTCGAGCACCAGGTCGGCGACGCTGGTCATCGCCTCGGCGACGGCGGCCCGCTGGTCCTCCGGGCGGGCGGTCCCGTCGGCAGCGGTCATCGCGTTGCCGCCCAGGGCGATCAGCAGCCTCACGGTCGCTCCTCCAGCCAGTCACACGCGGGCGCGGGCGCGCCGTCGGACAGCGTGCCGTAGCCCGGCCCGCGGTCGAAGAACGGCTCGTCACCGGGTCGGGTTCCGCGAAGCTCCACGCGAAGCGCCTCGGTGGCGGCGGCGTCGACGGTCGGCAACTCTCCACCCGGGTCACCGGCCAGCACCACGCCATAGTCGCGCCGCACTGCACCAGGGGACACCTTGCCCCACTGGACGTCGCGCAGGACGCGGCCGGGGTCCCGGTCCAGCGGGTCACCCCACCCGCCGCCCCCGGTCGTACGGATGCGGATGAGCTCCCCGGCCCGCACCGGTTCGGCGTCGGCCAGCGCGTCGACCTGCCGCTCGGCCGGGCCACCCGGGTCGATCGTCACCGAGAACGGCCGGCCGGCGCGTCCACCCCGGACGCCCCAGCAGGCCAGGATTGAGCGGTCGGCGATCGACATGAAGTGCGCGTCGCGCAGCATCCGGATCTGCTTGTCGTAGCCGAGGCCACCGCGAAACTGCCCTGGGCCACCGGAGTCGACGGCCAGCCCGAGCCGCTCGACCCGCAACGGGAACCGCGACTCGGTGAACTCGGTCGGCAGGTTGCGGGAGTCCGGCACCACATGGATGGTGTCCTCGCCGTCCGCGTAGTAGCGACCGCCCGCGCCGCCACCGAGCACCTCGCGCATCAGGTAGTCCCGCCCCGAGTCGTCGCAGCCGTACACGCCGGTGTAGCGGATCGTCTCCTGGTCGGCCGGCATCCGCCCGTCGACCGCCTTGGCGAGCACGCCGGCGAGCACACCGAGCAGCCGCAGGATCACGAAGGTGCGGGCGTTGGTCGGCGCCGGGAACTCCGGTGTGAGCAGTGTGCCCCGCGGCGGGAAAAGCATCTCGATCAGCGGCACCACCCCCTCGTTGACGTCGAGCTCGGCCATCCGTTCCGGGGTGTCGGCGAGGTTGCGCAGGATCGGTGCGAGCCACTTCTTGAGGAAGACCCCGTCGGAGTAGTCGCCGCAGTGGTTGATCGGCCCCTTGGCCTGCAGGGAGGTGCCGGCGAAGTCGATCACCAACCGCTCACCTCCCGGGTCGTCGGCCGGCGTCCGGGTGAGCGTGATCCGCTGGGTGTGCAGTCGCGGCTCGTCGACGCCGTCGTGCTCGGCGTAGTCCTCCCACACCCAGGACCCGACCGGGATCTTGGCGAGGATCTCCCGGCGGTACGTGCGCGTCGTGCGGTCGATGATCGCGTCGAAGCACGACTCGACGGGGTCGCGGCCGTAGCGGGTGAACAGCTCGGCCAGCCGGTTGGCGCCCATCAGGCAGGCCGAGCACTCGGCGTCGAGGTCGGCCGCCAGTGACTCGGGCATGCGCGAGTTGCGGGTGAGGATCTCCAGCGCGGCCCGGTTGGGCGCCCCAGCGCTCCACAGCTTGATCGGCGGGACCATCAGCCCCTCCTCGAAGACCGAGCGGGCCGAGCTCGGCATCGAGCCGGGCACCGCCCCGCCGATGTCGTCGTGGTGGCCGAACGCCTGCACGAACGCCACGACCTGCAGCCCGCTCTCGCCGCCGGCGTCGTGGAAGACCGGAACCGTGACGCACAGGTCCGGTAAGTGTCCGATGCCGCCCTCGGAGCTGTAGACGTCGTTGTGGAAGAACACGTCACCGGACGCCATCTCGGCCACCGGGAAGTCCCGGGCGACCGGGTGGACCAGCGCGCTGTAGGAGCGGCCGGTCAGCTTGCGCAGCAGCCGGTCGTGGATGCCGGCGCGGAAGTCGTGGGCGTCGCGGATCATCGGGGAGCGCGAGGTGCGCGCGATCGCGGTCTCGACCTCGCGCTCGACCGAGGCCAGGCTGCCCTGCACGATCTCGGTCAGGACCGGGTCGGCATCGGCACCCCCGTCAGCGGTCAGCGCCCCGAACGGGAACTTCGTCGGCGCCCGCCGGGAGCGCCGGCCGTCGGGAAACGTGGCGCTCACCCGCTTCTCCCGTGACGAGTGACGACGAGGTTGCGGTGCTCGTCGATCCGGGCGGCGAAGCCAGGATGCAACGGCACCGTGGAGCCGAACTCCTCGATGACAGCGGGGCCGAGCACCGTGTCGCCGGGCCGCAGGTCCGGGCGCCAGTGCACTCCGGTGTCGACGTAACCCTGCTCGGCGACGAAGCAGACCGGACGCCGGGAACGCGCAGTTGCGTCGCCGGCGGCCGGGTCGAGCTCGTGGACCGGGATCACCGGCCGCGCGATCGGTCCGATGCCGGTGACCCGCAGGTTGACCCACTCGACCTGCTGGGTCGAGTCGGAGGCGAAGTCGTAGCCGTACAGTCCGCGGTGCTCGACGTGGAACGCCGCGGCGACCGCATCGACGAGCGCCTCGTCGACCGGGCCGTCAGGGACCAGCACGCGTACCTCGAAAGCCTGCCCGAAGTAGCGCAGGTCCGCGGTGCGCGTGAACCGCTGCTGGTCGACCGCAAAGCCCTCCCGGCGCAGCGCGGCGGCGGCCTGGGCGCGCAGCTGCTCGAGGACCGCGCCGAGCGCATGGGGGTCGAGCGAGTCGTGCAGGCACAGGTGTGTCCGCACGTAGTCGTTTTTGACGTCGACCGTGAGCAGGCCGAAGGCGGAGACGTTGCCGGGGTCAAGAGGCACCAGTACCGCCGGCAGATCGAGCACGTCGACCAGCCGGCACAGCAGCAGCGAGCCGGAGCCACCGAAGGTGGTGAGGATGAAGTCGCGCACGTCAAGACCACGCTTGACCGTGAGCTGGCGCAGCGCATTTGCCTGGTTCCATGCCGAGATCTCCAGGATGCCGACCGCGCACTGCTCGAGTCCCATGCCGAGCTCGTCGGCGAGCTCGCGCAGACCCTTCGTGGCGGCGCCGACGTGCAGCGGGATCTCGCCACCCAGCAGGTGCGGTGGGATCCGGCCGAGCACGAGATGCGCGTCGGTCACGGTGACCTGGGTGCCGCCCTTCGCATAGCACAGCGGACCCGGGTCGGCGCCTGCCGAGGAAGGTCCGACCTTGACGGTGCCCTCCGGCGAGAGCCAGGCGATCGAGCCACCACCGGCCCCGACCGTGACCACGTCGATCATCGGGATCTTGCTGGGGTAGGCACCGACCGAGCCTTCGGTGGTGAGCGTCGGCTGCCCGTCGATGACCACTGCCACATCGGTGGAGGTGCCGCCGCCGTCGCAGGTGAGAACCTTGGCGAAGCCCGCCTGCCCCGCGATCAGCGCGGCGCCGAGCGCCCCGGCGGCAGGGCCGGAGAGCACCGTACTGATCGGCTGGTGCACGACCTCCTCGGCGCTGAGCACTCCCCCGTTGGACTTCATCACGAAGAAGGGCACCGCGCCGGCGCCCGACCCCCCGGCCGCGGCCGAGGACGTGAAACCGTCGAGACGCTCCTGGATCGTGCGCAGGTAGCGCGCCACCTTCGGCTTCACCGCGGCGTCCACCAGGGTGGTCATGGACCGCTCGTACTCCCGGTACTCAGGCAGCACGTCGCAAGACAGTGACACCACCGCGTCCGGATGCTCCTCGGCGAGGATCGCGCGCATGCGGTGCTCATGCGACGGATCGGCGTAGGAGTGCAGGAAGCACACACCGAGCGTCACGATCGCGTCCGCGCGGAATGCGCGCGCGACCCGCCTGGCCCCGGCCTCGTCGAAGGGCCGCACCTCCGCACCGGTGAAGTCCAGACGGCCGCCGACCGTGCGGACCCGGTCCGGGGGCACTATCCGATCCGGTTTGACCCAGAAGTAGGAGTTGCCGTAGCCGTCCGGGACGGACTGCCGGGCGATCTCCAGCACGAACTCGTAGCCCTCGGTGGTGATGAAGCCGAGCCGGTCGATCGTGCCCTCGAGCAGCGCGTTGGTGGCGACCGTCGTGCCGTGGCTCACCGCCGTCAGCGCGTCGCCGCTGCCGGGGGGCAGGCCGAACCGGGCCAGCACCTTGTCGATGGCGGCCATGAAGCCGTCAGCCGGGTCCTGTGGTGTCGACGGCGTCTTGGAGGTGAGTAGCTCCCCGCTCGACTCGTCGAAGGCGACGACGTCGGTGAACGTGCCGCCGGTGTCGATGCCGATCCGCACGCGTCGGGTGGAGGTCATGGAGTATCTGCGGTTCGGATGCGCAACACGCCGCTATCGCCGGGCGAACGGCGCCTGGGCGTCGGCGACCAGCGCGTCGGCGTGCTTGCGGATCAGTGCCAGGTTGCGGTCGGCCAGGTGGTCGAACGGCTGTGCCACGCTCGACCCCGGCGTCAGCGAGGTCATCGCCGAGTCGGGGTCGAGCCGGGCCGACACCCAGCACTCATGAGACGCCGCGCGCGCCAGGACCTCAGCGATCGGCGAGACGATCATCGAGTTGCCGAAGTAGATGGCTTGACCGGGGTCGACGCCGGTGGCGTTGCTGCCGACGACGAAGACGTGGTTGTCGTAGGCCCGGGCGCGGTTCGTGAGCTCCCAGATGTCGGCCGAACGCAGCAGCGCCGAGGGCCGCACGATGACCTCGGCCCCGCGCACCGCGGTGATCCGGGACAGCTCCGGGTAGTCGCCGTCGAAGCAGATGATGACCCCGATCCGCCCCAGCGCGGTGTCGACGACGAGCGGGTCGTCGCCCGCGGTCACCCAGCCACCCCGGTCGGCCCGCTCCCCGCCGAAGGGGTGCGTCTTGGAGTAGACGCCGAGCACCGCGCCATCCGTACCGATGACCGCGGCCGTGTTGTGCACGACTCCTCGGTCCGGCCCTCGGGCGTACGTGCCGACCACCAGGTGGACGCCTAGCTCGCGCGCCACGTCGGTGTACGACTGCAGCACCGTCCCGGGCACGTCGGAGACGAGGTCCCACAGCGCGTGCGCGTCGACGCCGGGGGTGAAGCCGGTAGTGACCGCCTCCGGCAGCACGACCAGCTCGGCACCGGTGGCAGCCACGCACTGGCGCACCAGCTCGGTCGCACGCGCCGAGTTCGCGGCGATGGTGGCCTCGGTCAGCGGCGCTGAGCGAGGCGCCACCTGGACGGCCGCGGCGACGAAGGCGCGCATAGTCATTCCTCTCTCCGGCGGGCGGTCAACGCCCCGATCAGGACCCCGCCAGCCACCAGCGCGGCACCGAGCAGCGCCCCCTTGACGAAGTCGCCGCCGCCCCCATCCGTCGCCACTGGGGAGGCGTACACCATTCGGCCGGTGTCACTGGGGTCCCCTACAACGCTAGGTCGGTCGTGGGGGACCCCCTTGCCAGTGTGGGTGGCGCCAGTGAGGGGGGTGGCGGCCGGGGAGGTGGGGGGCTCGGTCAGCACGCGGTCGACGGCGCTGAAGAACTCACCGGCCATCCGCTTGCTGACCGAGGTGAGCATCCGCTGGCCGACGCCGCCGATCATGCCGCCGACCACCGCATCGGCGTCGTAGCTCAGCCGCGTCGTGCCGTCTCCGTTGTCGGCGAACCGCACCCCGACGTCGGCGCCGACCGTGCCCGGCGCCCCGGCACCGGCTGCTTTCATGATCAGCGACCTCCCGGGCACCAGGTCGGCCAGCTCCACCGTCCCGGCATAGGTGCCCTTGATCGAGGCCACGCCGGCAGTCACGGTCATCGCGTACGCATGGTCGCCGGTCGTCTCGAGACGCTCGCAACCCGGGATGGTCCGGACCAGCACGCGCGGGTCGAGCAGCGCCTCCCAGACCGCCTCGACCGGCGCGTGCAGCACCGCTTCACCGCTGACCTTCATCTCGACGTCCCTTCTGCGGCGGCCGCGGCGTGCGCCCGGCGCAGGTCGAACAGCTCGGACGGCGAGATCGGCATCGACGTGATCGCGAAGCCCTCGGCGTCCTCGATGGCAGCTGCGAAGACTGCCGCCGACGGGATGACGCCCGCCTCACCGGCGCCCTTGATGCCCAACGGGTTCAGCGGTGACGGGGTCTCGACGTGGTCGATCTCGATGGTGCGCGGCACCTCGCTGACGTAGGGCATCAAGAAGTCCATGAACGAGGCGTTCTGCAGCTGCCCGTGCTCGTCGTAGGCCATGCGCTCATACAACGCTCCGCCGACTCCCTGGGCCACTCCGCCGTGGATCTGGCCCTCGACGATCATCGGGTTGATCAGCCGACCACAGTCGTGCACGACGCAGTAGCGCAGGATAGTGATCTCCGCAGTCGCCGGGTCGGTCTCCACCACGACCGCGTGCATGCCGCTGGCGAAGGTCGAGCGCGGCGGCGAGTAGTAGTCACGACCCTCGAGCCCAGGCTCGTCGTCGTCGGCCACCGGTGCCTTGTCGGCGTCGCCGACGGCGAACTGGGTGGCGGCCTTGGACGCCTCGTCGAAGGCGTAGCGCAGCGGGTTCGACAGCACCGCGAGTGTGCCAAGCGAGATGCCCGAAGCGGGCGCACCCTTGACCCGGGCCACCCCGTCGACGATCTCCAGGTCGGACACCTCGGCCTCCAGCGCCTCCGCGGCGATCCGCAGCGCCTTGGCGCGCACGTTGCGTGCCGCCAGGGCGATCGCGGAGCCGCTCATCACCGCTGCCCGAGAGGCGAACGTACCGACCGCGTAGGGAAACCGCCGGGTGTCGCCCGTCACGACCTCGATGTCGTCGAACGGCACGCCCAGCTCGTCGGCCACGATCTGCGCGAACGCGGTGCGGTGCCCCTGCCCCTGCGAGGTCAGCCCGGTGGCCACCTTGACCTTGCCGCTGGTCTCGATCTGCACGTGGCCGCCCTCGTAGGGTCCCACCCCGGTCCCCTCGACGTAGCAGGCCAGCCCGATGCCGACCCGCCGGCCCTCCGCTCGGGCCTGCTCGCGGTACGCCTGGAACTCCGACCAGCCGACCAGTTTTCTGAGCTTGTCGAGCAGCTGCGGATAGTCGCCGGAGTCGTAGACGAGCGGCTTGCCGTCCTGGAACAGCAGCCCATGGTCATAAGGGAACTCGTCGGGCGTGATGAGGTTGACCGCTCGCACGTCGGCGCGGTCCTTGCCGAGGAAGGCCGCCACCGCATCCATCGTGCGCTCCATCGCAAAGACGCCTTGTGGGCGTCCCGCACCGCGGTACGGCGTCACGATGACGGTGTTGGTGTAGAGGCTCTCGAAGGCCACCGTGTAAGCCCCCACCTTGTACGGTCCAAGCAGCTGGGTCGAGGTGATGATCGGCACGATCAAGCCGTACGGGATGTAGGCACCGTTGTCGTGCCAGAACTCCACCGACAGGCCGAGCAGCCGGCCGTCGTCGTCGAAGCCCACCTCGATGTGGTGCACCTGTCCCCGCTCGTGCGCCGCGGAGATGAAGTGCTCGCGGCGGTCCTCGACGAACTTCACGGCGCGGCCTAGTGCGCGCGCCGCCATCGGCACCAGGAGCTCCTCCGGCCACGGGTGCACGATCTTCACCCCGAAGCCCCCACCAACATCCGGGGTGATCACGTCGACGTCGACCAGGTCGAGGCCCAACCGGGCCGCCACCGCGGCACGCACTCCGGTCGAGGTCTGGGTGGAGGTCCACACCAGCATCCGCCCCGAGTCGGTGTCCCACCGGGCGACTGTGGCCCGGCCCTCCAGCGGCGTGGAGGCGCTGCGCTCGATCCGCAGGTCGAGGCTCAACGAGTGGGGGGCCGAGGCGATCGCGCCCGTAGCGTCGCCGTTGGACTGCACCATCCGGGCCGCCCGGTTGCCGGGAACGTCGTCGTGCACCAGGCGCTCGGCCCGTCGGGCGGCGTCGATCCCGACCACGACCGGCAGCGGCTGGTAGGTCACCCGCACCGCGTCGGCGGCGTCCTCGGCGACGTAGCGGTCAACCGCCACGACCATGGCCACCGCCTCACCGGCGTAGTTGACCTCGTCGCGTGCCAACGCGTACTGGGTCCGTCCGTGAGTGAGCGTCGGGTGCGGGATCAGCAACGGCAACGGCTCGGCCATCGGCCCGGTCAGGTCGGCATAGGTGTAGACCGCGACCACACCCTCGATGTCGAGCACCGCGTCGACGTCGATGTCGAGCACCCGGGCGTGCGCGTGCGGGCTGCGTACCACTGCCACGTGCAGCGCGTCGGCGGCGAGGTCGTCGGTGTAGCGCCCGTCGCCGCGCAGCAGCCGATCGTCCTCCACCCGGCGGACGCCCTCACCGAACAGCTTCGTGGTCACCTCGGCACCCGCTCCGCGGGCAGCTCCGCCGCGCTCTGCCCGCCGCGCAGCTCCGCCGCACGCAGCACCGCCTTCACGATGTTCTGGTAGCCGGTGCACCGGCAGAGGTTGCCGCCGATCATCTCGCGCGCCGCTTCGACGTCCGGCTCCGGCGTCTCCTCGAGGCCGGCCGCCACGGTGGTGAGGAACCCCGGCGTGCAAAAACCGCACTGCAGCCCGTGACAGTCCTTGAACGCCTGCTGCACCGGTCCCAGCGTGCCGTCTGGCTTCGCGAGGCCCTCGACGGTGGTGATCTCGGCATCCTGCGCGGAGACCGCCAACAGCAGGCAGGAGCGGACCGGCCGGCCGTCGAGCAGCACCGTGCACGCGCCGCAGACGCCGTGCTCGCATCCGACGTGCGTGCCGGTCAGGCCGCAGTCGTGGCGCAGCGCGTCAGACAGCAGCCGCCGCGGCGGCACCCGCACCGCATGGATGGCGCCGTTGACCCGCAACCGGACCTCACGCACCGCTGCGTCGGCCGATGCGCTCTCGGCCGGCGCACTTGTCACCGTCACCGCTCGCCCGGGCGCGCTCTCGCGGTGACAAGTCGCCTGGCCGGTCGGTTCCTGCGCTCCCCGCGCCTTGGCCGCGGTGTACGCGGCCGACACCACCCGAGCGGTCAGCACACCGGCCAGCTGCCGTCGGTAGTCGGCGCTGGCGTGGATGTCGTCCTGCGGGTCGACGCCGTCGCGGGCAAGCTGCGCCGCCTGCGCAAGCGCGTCCGGGTCGACGCCGGCCGCAAAGGCGGCTGACAGGTCGAGCACCACCGCAGTGTCACCGACGCTGAGGTAGCCGGCACGCACCGAGCGCACGGTGCCGCTGTCGTCCAGGCCCACCAGGGCGGCGACGCCGCACAGCGCGTAGTCGCCGTGCCGCCGGGCGATCTCGTCGAACGCCGTCCCGGCGTGCGCCGGCAGCGCCGGCGCCCACGCCTCGGTGACGATCTCGTCGGGACCCAACGACGTCTCGAGCGGCCCGACGTAGAGCGTGTCGGCACCCACCTGCCGGCTCGCGCCGACCGACTCCGCGGTCACGCTGCCGCCGAGCAGTGACCAGACCACGGGCAGCTCCGCGGCCGCGTCGGCATGGACGAGCGAGCCGACCGGGGTACCCCGGTTTCGGATCGTCGGATGCGCCACCCGGCGCAGCGCCTGGCCGAGCAGCGGCTGCGTGCGGGACGCGCCGGTGTCACCCTCCACCTGCGCGTGCCGAGCCAGCGCGCCGATGCTCACCCCGGTCTCGTCGCTGCGCACGTAGGCCAGCTCCGGCAGCCCGTTGATGTCGACGACGACGGCCGGTGAGGCCAGCCGCATGGACATCAACGGCACGAGGCTCTGGCCTCCGGCGAGGATCTTGGCGTCGGCGCAGGCGGCGTAGACCTCGAGCGCCTCCGCCAGCGTGCGCGGGCGGACGTAGGCGAAAGGAGCGGGCTTCACCGGCTGCGCGTCACTCCCTGTCCTCGAACCGACTGCCGCGGTCGTCGTGCCGGAAGGTCGGGTCGTTGGCCCGGTACGAGGGGTCGTCAGACCGGAACGGCGGGTGCTCCCCCGCCGGTGTCTCGACCGTACCCGTCGAGATCAGCGCACCACCCTCGTAGGCCCGGCCGGCGGCCTGCGGCTCGGCGCTCTCGCGAGCGCCGAGGGCGCGCACCAGGTGGTAGAAGACGATCACGAAGATCGTGCCGAGCGCGATCCCGGACAGCGAGAAGTTGTCGTTGAACTTCAGCGAGACGCCGCCGATCCCGACGATCAGGCCGGCCGCCAACGGGACCAGGTTGACCGGGTCCGCGAACGACACCCGGTTCTCCACCCAGATCTTCGCACCGAGCAGGCCGATCATCCCGTAGAGGACGACCGTGATACCGCCCAGCACACCACCAGGAACCGACGCGACGAGCGCACCGAACTTCGGACAGAAGCCCAGCAGGATCGCCACTCCCGCCGCGACGAAGTAGGCAGCGGTGGAGTAGATCCGGGTCGCCGCCATCACCCCGATGTTCTCGGCGTACGTGGTGGTCGGGGAGCCGCCGAACGCGCTGGCCAGTGTGGTGCCGACCCCGTCACCGAGCAGCGCACGGCCGAGGTAGGGGTCCAGGTTGTCGCCGGTCATCTCGGCGACCGCCTTGACGTGGCCGGTGTTCTCCGCGATCAGCGCGATCACGGCAGGCAGCACGAGCAGGATGAACGTGAGCGAGAACGCCGGTGCCACGAACCCGGGAATGGTTCCGTTGGCGGTGTCGAACGACTGTGGGATGCCGATCCAGTCCGCGGCCCGCACAGTGTCGAAACTGACCCGGTCGTGGACAGTCGGCGTGCAGGCGACCCCGCCGCAGGAGGTGATCTGACCGAAGAGCCCGTCGAAGAGCCAGGACAGCAGGTAGCCGAAGATCAGGCCGAGGAAGATCGCTATCCGGTTCCAGAAGCCCTTGATGACCGTCGCAGCGAGGATTACGAACGTCGCGGTGAGCAGCGCCACCCACTGGTCCTGCGGCCAGTAGATACCGGCGACGACCGGCGCGAGGTTGAAGCCGATCAGCATGACCACCGCACCGGTGACCGCCGGTGGCAGCACCTTCTGCACCAGGTGGCCGCCGGCGAAGTGCACCAGCAACCCGATCAGCGCGAGCACCACACCGGCGACCAGGATCGAGCCCGTCACATCGGAGGAGGACCCGCCTTGCAAGCGGATCGCGGCAACCCCGGAGACGAACGAGGCACTGGTCCCCAGATAGCTGGGCACCCGGCCGTCGACGATCAGCAGGAAGAGGATCGTCGCGATGCCGGAGAAGAGGATCGCCACGTTGGGGTTGAGCCCCATGATGATCGGGAAGACGAACGTCGCCCCGAACATTGCGACCACGTGCTGCGCGCCGAGGCCCACGGTTCGACCCCAGCTCAACCGCTCCCCTGGCCGGACGACCTCACCGGGTGGGGGCGTCTTGCCCCCGTGCACGACCTGCCATCCGAACGCTGACATTGGACCCCTCCTGACGCCGCCGGGCTCCCCTCCGTGGAGGTGACCCTAGTGGTCCGCGTCACAGTGCGTCATGAGCGACACTTGGCAATCGGATCCCGCGTGCCACCCGGTCACTGACGTGGGTCCATCACTGTCCGAGCACCACATGCGAACCGAGGAGGCGCCCGTGCCGGTCCGGACCGCGCTCGCTGCCGCTGCCTCGCCGTGGGTGACCGCGCAGCTGGCCGGGCCGCGGCGACCGGCGCAGGTGTTGGCCCGGGGCCGGTCCGCGCTGTATCTCGAGGTGGGCGGCGCCTGTGTGGGGCTGCTGGCGAGGGCCGCGGTCCGGGTCCCCATCGGGCTGCGGCTCGACGTTGGGGAGGTCCCCGAGCCAGGTGCGCACGTTGAGATCGGTGACGGTGGGTGCGCGCTGCATGAGATGGACGTGCGGGTCGTCCGGAGCGTCGACGTGACCGTGCCGCGGCTGCCCGGCCTCGCGGGGAGCGCACTGGCTCAGCTGCTGCTGCCGGGCCGCGATGCCCGGGTGGACTTCGCGTACGCCGAGCTGCCGGCTACCGCACTGGCTGGCCTCGCCGCCGGTGAACCTGAGGCGGTGCGCCAGCTGCTCGGCCGAGGCAGCGGCCTGACCCCCACCGGCGACGACGTGCTCGCCGGCTGGCTGGTCGCCCGGCAGGCGGCGGGCCGACCGGACGCCGCGGTCATCGATGCCGTGGGCAGCTGCGTCCGGGCCGCCACCAGCAGCCTCTCGGCGACGCTGCTCCGCCGGGCGACCGTCGGCGAGACCGTTCCGGAGGTTCGTGACCTGCTGCGTTGCCTGGCCCGACACGGTGTTCCGGTCGAGGAGCTCGACCGGCTGCTGGCCGTCGGCTCGTCGTCCGGTGCCGGCCTGGCGATCGGCGTACGACTCGGGTTGGCTGCCGGCGGAGCCGGGTCGTGAGCACCGACCAGCCGCCGGCGCGGACCCACGTCGAGCTGCGCCGCGGGGCCTACGCGGACTCCGTGGCGCTGTTGCAGGTCAGCAAGGACGTGGCCGCCACCGATGGCGTCGCCGCCGCGCAGGTCGCGATGGCGACCCCGCTCAACGTGGCCGTGCTCGCCGACATGGGGTTCGCGGTGCCGGCCTCGGCCACCCCCAACGACCTGGTGGTCGCGGTGCGGTTCGAGGACCAGGAGCTGGCCACGGTGCTGGCTGCCGTCGAAGCCGCCCTGGCGGCCACCTCGCGGCGGGACCTGGCCGGCACCGGGACGCTCGCGGCCCCGCGGACGACCGGATCGGCTCTGCGGCGCACTGCGGCGAACCTGGCCCTGGTGTCGGTGCCGGGCGAGCACGCGTTCGTCGAGGCGATGGACGCAGTCGAGGCCGGCTGCGACGTGCTGGTGTTCAGCGACAACGTCCCGCTCGAGCAGGAGGTGGCGCTCAAGCGGGCCGCCGGGGCGGCGGGCGTGCTGGTGATGGGCCCCGACTGCGGCACCGCGGTGGTCGGCGGGCTCGGTCTCGGCTTCGCCAACACGGTCCAACCTGGCCCGGTCGGGATCGTCGCCGCCTCCGGCACCGGATGCCAGCAGGTGCTCACGCTGCTCGACGCCGCCGGGGTCGGGGTGAGCGCCGCGCTCGGCGTGGGCGGACGGGACCTCTCCGCACCGGTCGGCGGGCTCTCGACCCGGCAGGCGCTGCTGCGGCTCGACGCCGACCCCGCCACCGAGCTGATCATCGTGGTGTCGAAGCCACCGGCCCCGGTCGTCGCCGAGGAGCTGACCGAGCTCGCTGCCGGCCTCCACACCCCCGTGCAGCTGGCGCTGCTGGGGCCCGGGCGTCCCGACCTCACCGCGGCCACCGAGCAGGCGCTGACCGCGCTGGGCCGGCCGGTGCCGGCGTGGCCGACCTGGGGCACGCCGGCGACCGGCCACCGGCCCGGGTTCCTGCGCGGGCTGTTCGTCGGCGGGACGCTGTGCGACGAGGCGATGCTGATCGCGAGCGAGTCCCTTGGCCCGGTGCGCAGCAACATCCCGCTGCGGCCGGAGCTGGCGCTCGGTCCCGACCTGCGGGCCGCGGCACATCTGATGATCGACTTCGGCGACGACGCGCTCACCGCCGGGCGGGCACACCCGATGATCGACCCGACGCTGCGGCTGGCGGCGCTGGCCGCCCAGGCCGCCGACCCGTCCACAGGGGTGCTGCTGCTCGACGTGGTGCTCGGTCACGGAGCCGAGGACGACCCGGCGGCCGCCCTGGCGCGGGCCGTGGCGGCCGCTCGACGCGCGGCCGCGGACAGTGGCCGCGACCTGGCCGTCGTGGTCGCCTGCATCGGCACCCGGAGAGACCCGCAGGGGCTGGCCGCTCAGGCGGGGGCACTCGCCGAAGCCGGGGCCGTTGTCTTCGCCTCCAACGCGGCCGCCGCCCGGCACGCCGTCTCGTTGCTCGCACCGGGAGATCGCTGATGGCGGGGCCGGCCGGCATCGGGCTGCTGCGCGACGAGCCCACCGTGGTGGCGGTTGGCGCCGAGCGGTTGGCGGATGCCGTCGTCGCACAGGCCGCCCCCGTCCTGCGCGTCGACTGGCGACCGCCGATGCCCGGCACCGCCGCGGACCTGGCGACGCTGGCGGGCGACCCGCTGCGCGCCGCCGCCAACGCGCGTGCGATGGCTGCGGTGCTGGGCGTGCAGGCGATGCTCGTCGACGTGCAGCCGGCCGCCGAGGTGCTGGGGCTGGCGGCCGGGGACTTCCTGCACGCCGGCCCGCCGATCGGTTGGGACCGCGCCTCCGGACCGCTGCGCGGTGCGCTGATGGGGGCGGCCGCGCTCGAGGGCCTGGTCGACGACCCAGAAGAGGCGACGGCGCTCTTCGCTGCGGGCACCGGCGTGTCGATGGAACCCTGTCACCACCACAGCGCGGTCGGCCCGATGGCGGGAGTGGTGTCGGCGTCGATGTGGCTGTTCGTGCTCGAGAACCCCGCCACCGGACGCCGGGCGTACTGCTCGCTCAACGAAGGGCTCGGCAAGGTGCTGCGCTACGGGGCGTACGCGCCGGAGGTGCTCGAGCGGCTGCGTTGGATGTCGTCGGTGCTCGGGCCGCTGCTGCGGACCGCAGTGCGCGCGAGCGGGCCGGTCGACGTCACCGGCATCCTCACCCAGATGCTGCAGATGGGTGACGAGGCCCACAACCGCAACCGGGCCGGCACGCTGATGCTGCTGCGGGACCTCGCGCCGGCGATGGTGGAGTCGGGGCTGGCCGGCGCCGACATCGCCGCCGCGCTGCGTTTCATCGGCGGCAACGACCACTTCTTCCTCAACCTCGCCATGCCGGCCTGCAAGCTCGCACTCGACGCGGCGCGCGGCATCGACGGCTCGACGATGGTGGTCGCGATGGCCCGCAACGGCACCGACTTCGGGATCCAGGTGGCCGGTACCGGCAACGCCTGGTTCACCGGCCCGGCGCAGCTGGCCGACGGCCTGTTCCTCGGCGGCTACGGTCCTGAGGACGCCAATCCCGACATCGGGGACTCCGCGATCACCGAGACGGCCGGTCTCGGCGGGTTCTCGATGGCCACCGCGCCGGCGATCGTGCGCTTCGTCGGCGGCACCGTGCCCGATGCTCTGGGGACGACCCGCCGGATGGGCGAGATCACGCTGGCGGAGAGCTCCCGCTGGACGATCCCGGTGCTGGAGTTTCAGGGGGCGCCCACCGGCATCGACGTGACCAAGGTGTGCCGCACGGGCATTCTGCCGCAGATCAACACCGGCATGGCCGGCAAGGTGGCCGGCGTGGGGCAGGTTGGCGCCGGTCTGGTGAACCCGCCGGCCGAGATCTTCCCCGCCGCCCTGACCGCTCTTGCCTCGGCCGTCCGCGGCCGCGGCTGAGCGGTTCGCGCCCCAGCGGGGGCGAAGCTCACCCGGCGCCGGCGACGAACGCGCGGACGGAGTCGGCGATCAGCTGCACCGCGATCGCCGAGAGCAGCAGGCCACTGATCCGGGTCACCAGCGTGACCCCCGACTCGCGGATGAGCCGCAGGATCACCACCGAGTAGCGCATCGACGCCCACAGCATCACGTGGACGCCGATGATCCCCAGCGCCAGTGCGACGAACGTGGGCACGCTCTCGACCCGCTCCACGAAGACCATGGTCGCCACGATCGCGCCCGGCCCCGCCAGCAGCGGTGTGCCCAGTGGCACCAGCGCCACGTTGACGTCGCGGGTCTCCGTGGGCTCCGACTCCTTGCCGGTCAGCAGCTCCAGCGCCACCAGCAGCAGCAGGAGGCCGCCAGCCCCCTGCAGCGCCGGCAGGGAGATGTGTAGGTAGCGCAGGAGCTGGCGGCCGAACAGCGCGAACAGCACGATCACCACGAACGACACCGTCACGGCCTGCCATGCGGCGCGCTTGCGCCGGGCCGGTGAGATGCCGCTGGTCAGCGCCAGAAAGATCGGGATCGTCCCGGGCGGGTCCATGATCACGAACAACGTGATGAACACCTCGGCCAACAACGTGGTGCTGATCACCGCACCCATCAGGTGTTGACTCCGGCAACTCCCGGAGCGCGAGGCGGCTCGGCGCCCGCTTGACGCGCGTCCTGGGCCGACGCGTCGGCCCGGTCGAGCAGCCGGCCGAGCTGGTCGGGCGAGGTGGTGTTGCAAGCGAGGGGGTGGCCGACCTTGCCAGTGCCGTGGTAGTCGCTGGACCCGGTGGCGACCAGACCGGTCTCGGAGGCGATGGCACGCAGCGCGGCCCGCTGCTCGGCGGAGTGGTCGTTGTGGTCCACCTCGATGCCCGCCAAGCCCGCCTCCGCCAGCTCCGCGAGCACCTGCGGCGTCAGCACCCGGCGGCTGCCCCGCCCCCACGGATGCGCCAGCACGCTGACCCCCCCGGCTCGCGCAACCAGGGCGACCATCTCGGTCAGCTCCGCGGCGTACCGGTCCACGTAGGCCGGTCGGCCGGGCGACAGGAACCGGTCGAACGCCTCGTCGCGGTTGCTGACAACACCGCGGGCGACCAACGCATCTGCCACATGCGGGCGCCCCGTGGCGGTGGCGGCACCGGCCACCCGGCGGATGTCCGCCACGTCGAGCTCGACGCCCACACGATGCAGCCGGGCCAGGATCGCCGGCAGGCGCCCGTTGCGCCCGTCGAGCACGCGCACCAGCTCCTCGGCCAGCGGCGGGAACCGGGGATCGGGCAGGTAGGCCAGCAGGTGCGCACCCGCGCCCAGGTGGCGGCACGAGATCTCGAGACCCGGCAGCAGCACTATCTCGTACGCCTCGGCTGCCGCTCGCGCCTCGTCCCACCCGTCGGCGGTGTCGTGGTCGGTCAGCGCGAGCACGTCGAGGCCGGCGTCGGCGGCGCGCGCGACCAGCTCCGCAGGCAGGTCAGTGCCGTCGGAGCGGGAGGAGTGGGCGTGCAGGTCGATCAGCACCGGGCCAGGGTAGCGAGGCGCGCGCGGTCACAACCGTGGGCACAGAGCCGACAGCGGGATCATCTCCAGCTGCCCCAGCAGCTCGTCGAGCGCGACCAGCTCCAGGTCGGTGGCGACGAACGCGCCGGCGGTCGCCGGCCACGCGACCAGCCACAGCCACCGTCCCGAAGCCTCCCCAACGTGCACGTCGCGATCTGCTCCTCCGGTGACCCACCACAGTGGAGTGGCGTGGCTGCCGACGCTGATCGAGTGCGTGGGCGGGGAGCCCGCGATCTGCGTGCCGACGTCCAGGGTCCCCGCTCCGGCGTAACGAGCGCCGAGCCCGACGCCGGGTTCCTCGCAGACGATCACCAGGTCGGCATGCACCCCGACTACGTCCGGTCCGCTGCAGGACAGCACCGTGGCCTCCACGGTCTCGTCGCCGACCCGACCGACACCGCTCAGGGACCAGTGCGCGGGCAGCGGCCACGGCAGCCAGGTAGGCGGGTCGGTCTCCGTCGCCTGCTCGAGTAGCCCGTGGACCGACGGCTTCTCGTAGGGCCACAGTGGTGGGACGACGCCGTCACGGCCGCACTCCCAGCCCCCGTCCGGTCCCCGCACGACCGGCAGACCACAACGTGGGCAGTGACAGGGACCGTCCATGTCCCGACGCTGCCGTGCCTCGGCGGCCCCGGTCAAGGGCCGCGAGCACCTAGTCTGCTGGCGTGTCCCAGCCTCCGGAGCAACCGCACCGGGTGAGCTGCGCGGGAGCGCTGGTGAGCGACGCCGAGGGTCGGCTCCTGCTGGTGCTGCGCGCCCACCCGCCGGCGGCGGGGACCTGGTCGCTACCCGGCGGCCGGGTGGAGCCGGGCGAGACGCCGGCGCAGACAGCCGTGCGGGAGGTCCGGGAGGAGACCGGGCTGCACGTGGAGACGACCGGGCTGGTCGGTCGGGTCGAGTGGCCCGGTCCTGGCACCAGCAGCTATCAGATCGACGACTTCCGGTGCCGCGTGGTGGGCGGTGAGCTGCACGCCGGCAGTGACGCTGCCGCGGCGCGTTTCGTGGACGCCGCCGAGCTCGCCGGACTGTCCCTCTCGCCGCTGCTGCTGGAGACGCTGCGCTCCTGGGGTGAGGTCAGCGACTGATCACCGGTCCTCCGAGGTCAGCCGTTCCACCGCCAGATGACGGGCCTGGCGTGCTCCCAGCCGAGCACCGAAACCGTGGCCGTGTCGAGCCGGTAGAGGCGGCCGTCGCGCACCGGCTCACCGAGCCACCGCGCCGTCAGTGCCCGCAGGCAGTGCCCGTGGCCGAACAGCAGCGAGGGTCCCGACGCACCCCGCACCCGCACGATGACCCGGTCCAGGCGCGCCATGACCTGCTCCGCGGTCTCGCCGTCAGGCACCGGCGAGTCCCAGATCGTCCAGCCCGGGTCGCTCTGCCGGATCTGCGCCGACGTGAGTCCCTCGTATGCCCCGTAGTCCCACTCGACGAGGTCGGGGTCGTCCTCGGCCTCGGCGAAGCCGGCAAGCTCCGCGGTACGCCTGGCGCGCACCAGGGGACTGGTCAGCACCAGCGCGAAGCTGCACTCCCCGAGCCGCGCACCCAACGTCCGCCCGATCCGCTCACCCTCCTCGGTCAGGTCGAGATCGGTCAGCCCGGTGTGCTGGCCCGACTTGCTCCATTCGGTCTGCCCGTGCCGGACCAGCCAGACGTCGTGCACCTCGCCGGCCACGGCTCAGGCCCTCCGTACGGCCGCAGCCACCGGTCGGCCCGGCTGCTCGCCGCCGCGCCGCGCCAGGTAGCTCTGTTTCGGCACCAGCACCTTGCGGCGGAAAGTGCACACGACTGTCCCGTCCTGCTTGTATCCGGTGGTCTCGACGTGCACGACGCCGCGGTCGTCCTTGGACCGGCTCTCCCGCTTGTCCAGAACCCGCGTCTCGCCGTAGACGGTGTCGCCGTGGAACGTGGGGGCGACGTGTCTCAGCGACTCGATCTCGAGATTCGCGATCGCCTTGCCGGAGACGTCGGGGACGCTCATGCCCAGCAGGATCGAGTAGACGTAGTTGCCGACGACCACGTTGCGGCCGTACTCGGTCTCCTGCGCGTAGTGCGCATCGAGATGCAGCGGGTGGTGGTTCATCGTGAGCAGGCAGAACAGGTGGTCGTCGGCCTCGGTGACCGTCTTGCCCGGCCAGTGCTGGTAGACCGCACCCACCTCGAACTCCTCGTACGTCCGGCCGAACTGCACGTCGGGCTCCTCGGGCTGGGGGGCGGTGGAGGCCCCTCATGGTGCCCGATGGCGGCGGCGCGCAACAGTCTGCCGGGCGGATGTCTCGGGCCCTAAGGCGGGCTCACTGCCAGATCGTCGGTACGCCATGGGCCGCGCTGGTGCCGAGGATCTGGCGGCCGCCGGGCCAAGTTCTCAGCACCACGAGGAACTCGTGCTCGGCTCCCGGGCGGCGGCGCAGCGGTTCGAGGACCAGGTGCGCGAACGGCGCGGAGTCGCTCGCCTGGGCGCCCAGCTCGTCGAGTCGCCGGTCGACGGCGCGCTGGTCAGCCAGGTCGAGGTACTGCCACATCACTGAGTGCCACAGCACGGTCGCGTGCCCCTGGCGCAGCTCCAGCCTGCGCACTGCGCTCACCGCGTCGAGCGCCGCGACGGTCGCCGGCACGGCGCGAGCCACCGCGATCGCCGCGCAGGCCCGCTTGATGCGTGCGGTCATGTCGGCCCAGACGTACGACAACAGCCGATGCTCGCCGTCTGCGGTGGTCGGGTCGACGGGGGCCAGATCGGTGCCGTGGCGCTCGACGACGCGCAGTGGCGCCTGGAGCGGAGGCAGCCGTCCGCGCCAGGCATCGCCGAGCTGGACGGGGCTGTCCGGCGGCCCCCACAGCCGCACGCCGTTCTGGTCGCGGTAGCAGAAGTGGTCGGCGCGCAGGTTCAGCCCGGCGCTGGTGCCGATCTCGTGCAGCCGCACCGGCAGGCCGAAGCGGTCGGCGAGGTGCAGCAGCCCGCCCACCAGCGCCGTGGCCCGGCCGACCTCGTTGGTCTGAGGAGCCGAGTCCAGCAGGGGGCGCAGCTGCGCGGCCTGCTCGGCGACCACCCGCCGCAGTGCGAGCCAGGCGGCGTGGGCGTCGCCGTCGCCACCCACGCTCGGATAGTGCGCAGCCAAAGCCGAAGCGTCACCCTGCAGCACGCGGCGATGGACGGCGCCCATGAGCCGCAGCGCCAGCGCAGACGGTCCGGTGTCGTGCTCGTGGCCGGCCAGCACGGCCGCCACCGGCCCACCAGCGTCGATGTCGTCCGCGCAGCTGGTCAGCAACGAGGCGTACAACGGCGAGCCGAGCTCGGCACAGGCGTTCGCCTGGACGCGGAACCGGTCGGCCGGCGAGCTGCTCACGCCGGACAGCTCAGCTGCGTTGAGGCAGCCTCGCCAGCATGCCGATCGCCTGCTCGGACTCCGCGTAGGAGCACAAGATGTCGTAGGAGGTCGCGACGACGCTGCTGGTGGAGGTGAAGTCGCGCTTGCCGCCGGTCATCGCGTAGCCGATGATCCCCATCACCGCGCCGAAGACTGCTCCGGCGATTACGGTCATGATGATGATCAGGAACCCACTACCGGTGGTGGAGAACAACGTCAGCATCACGCCGATGAACAGGCCCCACCAGGCGCCGGCCGCCGCGCCCGCAGAGGCCGCGCGACCCTGGTTGAGCCGGCCGGTCACCCGCTCGACCATCCGCAGGCCGTTGCCGACGATGGTCACCTTCTGTACCGGGAAACCCTCGTCGGACAGATAGTCGACCGCGCGCTGAGCCTGCTCGTAGGTCTCGTACGTCGCCACCGTGGTGCCGGTGGGTGGGGTGGGCATCCTCATCGCTGGCATGGTGTCGCCTCCTCGTGTCGCCCACCAGTGTCCCACCGTGGCGAGCGACCAAGGCACCGCGGTTCGGGATTGTTGAGCAACGCGGTCCGGGGGCGTCCTACATTGGGCGCATGCAGACCACGTCCGCCCGCAGGCGCATCCCGCCATCCGCGAGTGCTGCGATCTTGGTCGCCACCCTGGTCGGCTGCGGCTCGAGCACGACCCTCGCCGACTCCTCGACGACCACGACGGCGTCCACGCCGACGTCCTCGACGACGACGCTGCCGAGCCCCACCGCCCCCACGTCGACCGAGACGTCGAGCGGACCCACGGCCTCCGACACCACGAGCTCCGACGGGTCGATGGTCAGCGGAACCGGATACAGCTACGCCGTCCCTGACGGGTGGGACGACATCATCAATGAGTCAGAGGCTCAAGGCGCGGACACGTTCGTCCGTTCCACCGAGGTGGTCGACGGGTTCCGCACCAACATCAACACAGTGGTCAACCCGGCCCACGGGGTCACCGACCTCGACACCATCCGCAACGAGGCCGCTACCGAGCTCGAGCACACGGTCGGCAAGCGCCCGAGCCAGATCGCCGACATCACGATCGCGGGCGAGCGGGCGATCGGTCAGCGCGCGCAGTTCACCACCAGCGGCATCGACATCACGATGACCCAGTACGCCACCGTGCACAACGACCAGTTCGTGGTGATGACCGTGACCTCGGCGACCGCCGATGTGTCGACGGCGGTGCAGGCCGCGCAGACCGTCGTGTCCAGCTGGAGCTGGCAGTGACGCCGCTCAGCGCAGCTTGTAGTCCTCGAGCAGCCGGCGGCCGATGATCATCCGCTGGATGTCCGCGGTGCCCTCCCCGATCAGCAGCATCGGCGCCTCGCGGTAGAGCCGCTCGATCTCGTACTCCTTGGAGAACCCGTAGCCGCCATGGATGCGGAAGGAGTCCTCGACGACCTGGGAGCAGTACTCGCTGGCGAGGTACTTCGCCATCCCGGCCTCGAGGTCGTTGCGCTGCCCCGCGTCCTTGACTCGCGCCGCCTTGACCATCATCTGGTGCGCCGCCTCCACCTTCACCGCCATGTCGGCGAGCCGGAACAGCACCGCCTGGTGCTCGGCGATCTTCTTGCCGAACGTCTCCCGCTGCTGCGCGTAGGCGACGCCGAGCTCGAACGCACGTAGCGCGACGCCGCAGCCGCGGGCCGCGACGTTGACCCGGCCGACCTCGACCCCGTCCATCATCTGGTAGAAGCCGCGGCCGGGGGTCCCGCCGAGGACCTGGCCGGCTGCTATCTCGTGGTCGGTGAAGATGAGCTCGGTGGTGTCGACGCCCTTGTAGCCCATCTTCTCGATCTTGCCCGGCACCGTGACCCCCGGCGCGGTCTCACCGAAGCCGACCTGCTTCTCGACCAGGAACGTCGTCATGTTCTTGTAGACCGAGCCCGCGCCCTCGTCGGTGCGCACGAGCACCGCTACCAGGTTGGCCGACGCGCCGTTGGTCAACCACATCTTCTGGCCGTTGACCACGTAGTGGCCGCCGTCCGCGGACCGCACCGCCTTGGTCTTGATGGCGCTGACGTCGGACCCGCAGCCCGGCTCGGACATCGAGAACGCGCCGCGCACCTCGCCGGCGGCCATCCGCGGCAGGTAGCGCTGCTTCTGCTCCTCCGTGCCGTGCCACATCAGCATGTACGCGACGATGAAGTGGGTGTTGATGACGCCCGACACGCTCATCCAGCCGCGGGCGATCTCCTCCACCACCAGCGCGTAGGTCAGTAGCGACTCGCCGAGACCGCCGTACTCCTCGGGGATCGTCAGTCCGAAGATGCCGAGCTCCTTGAGACCCTCGACGATCTCGGTGGGGTACTCGTCCCGGTGCTCCAGCTCGGTGGCTACCGGCAGGATCTCCTTCTCGACGAAGGAGCGGACCGTCTTGACGATCTCCTCCTGGACGTCGGTCAGGCCTTCGGTGGAAGCCAGGCGTGGCATGGGTTCTCCATTTCGTAACCGGGTCCGGCGGGTCCCCCGAAACTACCGCTCGCCAGCGTGCGCGGTTGTTAGGCTTTGGTGTCATGGGTGAACCGCAGCTGACGGCGCCACGGCGCCTCCGGCGGGAGCAGCGGCCGCTGCCCATCCACTACGATCCCGCAGCCCAGGCGATCATCCGCCGGGTCGCCCCCAGAACGATGACCGCCCCGATCAAGCTCTACAGCCTGGTGATCGCGACCCGTTACGTGGCGCAGCACCAGATTCCCGGCGACCTCGTCGAGTGCGGCGTGTGGCGCGGCGGCAGCATGCAGGCGGTTGCGCTGACGCTGCTCGAGTGCGGGGCGGCCGACCGGGAGCTCCACCTCTACGACACGTTCGCCGGCATGCCGCCTCCGGGTGAGCAGGATCGGCGGCTCCACGACGCGCAGCTGGCCCGGGACCTGCTCGCGACCCAGGACCGCGACAGCGACGTGTGGGCGGTCGCCACGCTCGATGACGTGCGGGAGGGGATGGCCGAGGTCGGCTACCCGAACCAGCGCGTGCACTTCCACGAAGGGATGGTGGAGCGGACCCTGCTCGAGCAGGTTCCCGAGCAGATTGCGCTGCTGCGTCTCGACACCGACTGGTACGAGTCGACCCGGGTCGAGATGGAAGTCCTCTACGACCGGCTCTCCCCCGGTGGCGTGCTGATCCTCGACGACTACGGACACTGGGCAGGCGCCCGGCAGGCGGTCGACGAGTTCCTGGCTCGAACCGGGGAGCCCTTGTTGCTGCTGCCTATCGCCTCTGGCCGCATTGCCGTCAAGCCTGGCCTCTAGCGGCCTCCGGGTGACCTCCCGCCTGCCGGTTCGTTTCCTGCTGCCGGATGCCTACCGGGTCGGCGGCACCGTGCGCACCGTCTTCAACCTGGCAGGGGCGCTGGCAGATCGGCACGACGTCGAGATCGCGAGCGTCGCCCGGAGCAGTGCGCAACCAGCGCTGGACCCGCCTCCCAGCGTTCGGCTGGTGCCACTCGACGAGGACGGGATCGCCGCGTACGTCCGAGCGGCGCACGACGGCGTGCTGATCGGAACCCGACCCGGGCTCAACGTGACCCTGGCCCGTCTGGCGCGACCCGGCGTCGTAGCGGTGGGGCAGGAGCACTTTCATCTCGCTCACCACTCGGTGGAGCAGCAGGCGGAGATGCGGCGCTGGTATTCCCGGCTCGACGCGCACGTCTCGCTCACCGAGCGCGACGCCGCCGCCTACCGGCAGCTGCTGGGCACCGCCGCAGAGGTGCGGCGCATTCCCAACGGGATAGCCGACCCCGGCGTGTCCCCGTCGACGACCGGCGCTCCGCTGGCGGTGGCTGCCGGCCGCCTGGCGAGGCAGAAGGGCTACGACCGGCTGCTTCGGGCCTGGCAGCAGGTGCGGGAGGTCCACCCGGAGTGGCGGCTGCGGATCTTCGGGGAAGGGCCGCATCGACCCCGACTCGAGGCCATGATCGAGCGGCTGGACATCGCAGCCAGCGTCGAGCTGGCCGGGTTCACCGACCGGCTTCCCGACGAGCTGGCCCGAGGGTCTTTCTTCGTGCTCAGCTCTCGCTTCGAGGGGCTGCCGATGGTGCTGCTGGAGGCGATGAGCTGTGGGCTGCCCGCGGTGAGCTTCGACTGCCCGACCGGCCCGCGGGAGCTGGTCACGTCGGGCGTCAACGGCCTGCTGGTGCCGCCGGACGACGTGCCGGCGCTGGCGGACGCCATTGTGGAGATGATCGAGCTAGGTCCCCGGCGAGTGGAGATGGGTGCTGCGGCGTACACAACGTCGTTGCGATACCGCACCCCGGCGATCGCGGCTCAGTGGGAGGCACTGTTCGAGGAGCTGGCGCCGCTTGCGGACCGCCGATGACCGCCGTCGGTCTGGGCGATGGCAGCTCAGCCCAACAGGTCCAGCAGGCGGGCGGCCTGCCGCTCGAGGGTGCCTGGCGCATTGCGGGCGTGACCTCCGCCTCCGGGCAGCAGCCTCAGCAGCCAGAAGCAGCCGAAGAGCCGGCGGGCGGTGAGCAGCCGGGTCGGGTCGATGCCATCGAGCGACCCGCACCGGAGCACCGCATCGGCCTCGACCGCCCCGGTCAGCCAGCTGGACAGGTGCTCGAGCAGATCGGCCAGCTCGTATGTGGCGTCGCTGCGTCCGGAGTCCTCGAAGTCGACCGCGCGGCAGGACCGGCCTTCCACCAGGTAGTTGGCCAGGTTGCCGTCGGCGTGGCCGAGCACGTAGTCCGGCCGGGCGGCGGCGAAGCGGTCCAGCTCGGCTCCGCGTATCCAAGCCCAACCGGCACCGAGCGCGTCCCCGACCAGGGCGGACAGCCCACCATCTGGCGCCGTCTCGCTGTGGCCGCGCAGCGTCGCGTCGCTGTGGCCGCGCAGCGTCGTGAGGGCCTCGGCCGGGTGCCACAGCCGCAACGGCAGACTGTCCAGCACTGCCGCAGGTGCCGAGCGCTGTAGGCGCTGCCGGGCCACCAGTAGCTTCGTGAGATCGCCGGCGGGGACGGGTCCACGGCCGAGGGGGCAGCCCGGCAGCCTGGACATCACCATGCGGGGTGGCTGTCGGTCGAGCTGCTCGCGGAGCGGGACCGGCGCCAGTCCAGGCGCGTGTTTCGCCAACAGCGTCAACGCACCCCACTCACGCCGGTGCTCGCCACGGCCCCACGACCGGAACTCCTTGACGACGATGGCGGCGCCCAGCTCGACGTTGTGCGTGGTCTGCGTGCCCCCTGGTGGTCCACTCACGACAGCCGGCTGCGCAACCGGGCCACCGTCGAGCGCAGCCGGCCTCCCGGGCTCGGCACTTCCGCGGCCTGCACCCGGCTGCGCAGCCGGACGACCCGCTGACGAAGCTCATCGATCGTCGTGAGGTCGCTGTGCCGCTGGTCGAGCATGCCCGCCAAGGCCTCGACAGCCGCCGCGACGAGCTCGCTGTCGGCAACCTCCAGCGACATCGGCTCGGTGGTCGACCGCAGCGGCAGCAGGTCGTGCAGGTCGCCGACGACGGAGTAGCCCGCGGTGGTGATGGCGTCGATGATGCGTCTGGCGACCGGCTCGCACCAGTCGTACGCCTCGAGCGGCAGGCCCGGGCGTTCGCCGGGCTGAGTGGCGAGCAGCCGCTGGGCCAGGTGGTCCTTGGCGACTCGGCTGTATCCGGCGCGCGAGCTCGGCAGGCGGTCGCCGAGGGCCACGTTGACCCGACGGAGCAGCTCGGCCTGCGCCAACCCCATCGAGTCGTTGCCCTGAGCGGCGCCCGTGTTCAGGCGAGCCGGGTCGACCCCGATGACCTGGCTGAAACGCTCGAGCAGCAGTCCACGAGGAGCTCCCGGCGGAGGCACCGTCACCACGTGGACCCGCTCCGGTGGCAGTCGGGCAGACCACCGTCGAGCGACGTCGGCGGTGTCCTGCGCCGCCCAGAAGTGCTGCACGTCGGGATGCCCGTCGCGCAGCGAGGTCAAGAAGTGCGGATAGGTCATCATCCGGCGGTGCTGGATCTGTTGTTGCCACTCCGCCGGCACCTGGCGGCCCAGGTCGCGGGCGGTCAGCACGATGTGCACCTCGTAGTCGGGAAACGAGTCGACGAAGCCGCTGGCCTGTTCCTCGGTGGCCGCGGCCAGGAACTCGTGGGTGACCAAGGTCCGCGGCGCGGACGACGAGGCGAGCGCGGCGTGCAACCGGTCCAGCACGTCGAACCACTCAGGTCGGTCGACCTCCGGGTCGAGCAGCTCGCGCACTGCGAGCGCGGCACGGAAGTGTTCCCCACGCCGCAGTGGCAGCTCCAGCCCCTGCGCAGCCAGCTGCTCTCGGGAGGCCCACACGGAGCCCTGGAGGAACGTCGTTCCGGTCTTGGGGCTGCCGACGTGCAGGAAGAGCTGTCGCACGGTCACCGGTTGCCCCTCACTGGCTCGGCGGCGTCCAGATGCCGGCCCGCGACATGCCGGCCGCGCGGCCCTTTGCGGCGATGACCACCGCCATCTTGCGGGACGCCTCGTCGATCATCTCGTCACCGAGCATCGCCGAGCCCTTGGCGCCTCCGGCCTTCGAGGTGGACCACTCGTACGCCTCGAGGATGTTCTCGGCGTGGTCGTAGTCCTCCTGTCGCGGGCTGTAGACCTCGTTGGCGGCATCGACCTGACCCGGGTGCAGGACCCACTTGCCGTCGAAGCCCAGCGCGGCCGATCGGCCGGCCACCCGGCGGAAGCCGTCGACGTCACGGATCTGCAGATAGGGGCCGTCGATGGCCTGCAGGTCGTGAGCTCGGGCGGCCATCAGGATCTTCATCAAGATGTAGTGGTAGGCGTCGCCGACGTCGTAACCGGGCGGTTGCTCCCCCACGACCAGGCTCTTCATGTTGATGCTGGCCATGAAGTCGGCGGGACCGAAGATGATCGTCTCCACCCGTGGACTCGCGGTGGCGATCGCGTCGACGTTGGTGAGTCCCAGTGCGTTCTCGATCTGCGCCTCGATGCCGATCCGGCCCACCTCGAGGCCGGCGGTCGTCTCGATCTGGGTGAGCAGCAGGTCGAGCGCGACCACCTGGGCGGCGGTGTGCACCTTCGGCAGCATGATGCAGTCGAGCTCGGCGCCGGCTCCCTCGACTACCTCGATCACGTCGCGGTAGGTCCACTGCGTGGTCCAGTCGTTGACCCGGACGACGCGCACCTTGTCGCCCCAGCCGCCCTCGTTGAGCGCCGCCACGATGTTGTCGCGGGCCGCCGGCTTGGCGAGCGGCGCCACCGCGTCCTCGAGGTCGAGGAAGACCTGGTCGGCCGGCAGCCCCTTGGCCTTCTCCAGGAAGCGCGGGTTGGAGCCGGGCACCGCAAGACAGGAACGGCGCGCGCGGAGGCGACGACGAGCAGCAGTCTCAGCCATGCTTCACCTCTGGGGTAGGCGGTCCGGCGACTGTATCGACCCCGCCCATCCGTGAGTTCCCGACCGCCCATCCGTGAGTTCGGCTAAGCCGGTCAGTCGAGCGGCGCCTCTACAGAGGGCCGCTGACCACGCAGCACCACGACCGCCAGTCCTGACAGGACCAGCAGCAACCCTGCGTACACACCTATCGGTGGCGCCTGTCCCAAGAAGACCGCCGCCAGCGCAGCCGCCCCGGGCACCTCCAACAGCAGCACCAGCGACACGACGGTGGGGCTCACAACGGCCAGCAGGTGGTTGAAGACCGAGTGGCCGAGCAGCTGCGCCGACACGGTCACGGCCACGAGTCCGCCCCAGGTGCGCCCGTCGTAGCCGATCAGCGGCAGCCCCGCGACGAGGCAGACCACGACGGCGACCAGCGCAGAGGTGCCGTAGCAGAGGACGGTGTACGCAGTGTTCGACAGCGACTGGCGGACGTGACCGCCGAGCACGGTGTACGCCGCCGCGAACGCTCCGCCGGCCAGCGCCAGCAGGTCGCCGATCAGCGATCGGCTCGACAGCGAGAGGTCGACCCCCGACACGACGAGCACCCCCGCGAACGACACGAGGAGCCCCATGACCACGGCTCGCCGCACCGACCTGCCGCGCAGGCGGTCGATCAGCACGACGAAGCCTGCTTGCAGGCTGACCAGCGCCGTGGCGGAGGCGACCGAGGTCAGCTTGAGTGCCGACACCCAGGCCGCGAAGTGGGCGGCGAGCAGGACCCCGGCAGCGACCGTGAGCAGGAGTGTGCGCTGCCCGGCTGTCCGGAGCTCACCCCGACGGCTGACCGCGAACGGCGCAATGACCAGTGTGGCCAGACCGTTGCGCCAGAAGGTGATCACCAGTGCCGGCGCCGCGATCGAGGCCATCAACGGGCCGGATGCGGAGACCCCCAGCACGCCGACCAGAGCGAGCACCAGGTTCACGGCGGTCATTGTCGCCGCTGGTGTGCCAGGCTCACGCCTGTGGGTGAGCAGGTCGACGGGCTCGCGTTGGTCGAGGAGCTTGCCAAGAAGTCCGCCGTCTGCTGGCTCGACTACGGAGTCCCCGCACGCAGCCACCCGGTCTGGCACGTGTGGATCGACAACGCGGTGGTCGTCGTCGGCAACGGCGATGAGCAGCCGTTGCCCTCGATCGACACGGAGCGCGAGGTTCTGGTGATCCTGCGTGCCAAGACGTCCCGGCACCGGCTCGCTCGATGCCGGGCGGCGGTCGAGGTGCTGCCGCCGTGGTCCCGGCGCTGGAAGGCGGTGCTGCCGGCGCTCCTGGCAGCGCGCCTCAACCTGCCCGATCCGGCAGGCGCCGCCGAGCGCTGGGCCGCGCGGAGCAGCGTGGTACGTCTCGTGCCGCTCGAGGTCCTCGAGTCCCCGGGAAGCCTGCCGACTGGCTCGGGTGCGGCGGCCCCCGTGACATCACCGGCGACAACCGTACGCCGGCCGTGACAACTCACGGATCGGCGGTCAACAACTCACGGATAGGCGGGTGAGAACTCACGGATCGGCGGGTGGGGTGCACAGGGTGCCGGAGGCCACGGGATGCACAGCACCGGCGACGAAGACCTGTTCGACGCGTCCGCCGTGCGCGTCGACGCGCCCGAGCAGCAGGGACGGCCGGCCGCGTTCGATCCCCTGCCGCACCCGGTAGCCGGTCACCGCGTCGGCCGCGGCGAGCCCGTCCGCGACCAGCACCAAGCCGAGGCCGGCGGCGGCCGAGCCGGTCGCCGGGTCCTCCGGCACACCGACCTCTGGGCAGAAGACCCGGGCGTGCACCTGCACGGCTGCGTCGGCACCCTGCGGCTCCACCGCGTACACGCACACCCCACCCAGTGGGTCCTCGTGCGCCACACCCACCGAGAGCCTGCCGGCGCTCAACGGTCGGGCGGCGGCCACCCGGTCGGCGTGCACCGGCACGTAGACGAAGGCGAGCCCGCAAGAAGCGAGCCGCGCGGGTCGGGCGAGGTCGCGCGGCGTCAAGCCCATGGACTCCAGCAGCTGGTTTGCGTCGACTGAGCCGCTGAGCTGCCGCGGTGCGACGCTGAGCTCGGCGCCCGCGTCGTCGACGTCCACCCGGACCGCCCCGATGCGGCAGTGCTGGACGACCGCGCCGGCGGCCAGCTGACCGCGGCGGTTCAGCGTCGATGCCGCCCCGACCGTGGGGTGCCCGGCGAAAGGAAGTTCGGTCCCCGGTGTGAAGATGCGCAGCCGATAGCTCGTTGCGTCGATCGGCTCCGGGAACGCCGTCTCCGAGAAGTTGAACTCGGCCGCGATGGCCTGCAGCTGACCGGTCGACAGGCCTGCCGTGCCGTGCACGACAGCCAGCTGGTTTCCGGAGTACGGCTGGTCCGCGAACACGTCAACGACATCGAAATCCAGCAGGGAGGAGGCAACCATGACCTCAACCTAGGCCGCCGGACCCGTCCCGGTTGGAGCGGCCAGACCCGCTGAGCCGATGACAAGTGCGAAATCGTGGTGCCTGCGACGACTACCCTCGGAGCCTGTGAGCAGCGCACCCGCCAAGGTCTTCGTGGCCCGGCTTGCCGGTCTGGTCGTCTACGACCCCGCCGGCGACCAGGTCGGCAAGGTCCGCGACATGGTGGTCGTGCGCCGGGCCGACTCCGCCCCTCCGCGGGTGCTCGGCCTGGTCGTCGAGGTGCTCGGCCGCCGCCGGGTGTTCCTGCCGATGACCCGGGTCACCTCGATGGACTCCGGTCACGTCATCACCACCGGCGTCGTGAACATGCGCCGGTTCGAGCAGCGAGCCAGCGAGACGCTGGTGCTCGGTGAGCTCCTCGACCGCCTGGTGACCCTGCGGGAGAGCTCGCTGAAGGCGACCGTCTACGACATCGGCATCGAGCAGGGCCGCAACCGCGAGTGGTTCTGCGCCAAGGTCGCCGTGCACGAGACGTCGAAGCGGTTCGGCCGCCGCGGCCAGACACACATCGTCGACTGGCGGGACGTGCTGGGTCTCGGTACCGACGGCGCAGCCCAGGGAGCCAGCAACCTCCTGGCGACCCTGGACACCATGCGGCCCGCGGACCTGGCGAACCTCATCCACGAGCTGACCCCCAAGCGTCGCAACGAGGTGGCGGCTGCGCTGGGCGACGAACGGCTCGCCGACGTCCTCGAGGAGCTTCCCGAGGACGACCAGGTCGAGATCCTGAGCCAGCTCGACAGCGAGCGCGCCGCCGACGTGCTCGAGGAGATGTCGCCGGACGACGCGGCCGACCTGATCGCCGAGCTGCCGCCGGACACCGCCGAGCAGCTGCTGCGGCTGATGGAGCCCGACGAGGCGCGCGACGTGCGACGGTTGCTCAGCTACGAGGAGCGAACCGCCGGCGGTCTGATGACGACCGAGCCGGTCATTCTGCCGCCGGACGCGACGCTCGCCGACGCGCTGTCCCGAATGCGGGCGGCCGAGCTGAGCCCCTCGCTGGCCGCGATGGTCTACGTGTGCCGGCCACCGCTGGAGACACCGACGGGCAGGTTCCTCGGCGGCGCGCATTTCCAGCGACTGCTACGCGAGCCGCCGTCGACGCTGGTGAGCGCGGTGGTCGACAACGACCTGCCGGCGCTGCGACCTGGTTCCTCCCTGCAGGACGTGGCCGGGTTCCTCGCCGCCTACAACCTGGTGGCTGGACCGGTCGTCGACGAGAACGGCCATCTGGTGGGGGTCGTCACGGTCGACGACGTGCTCGACCACATGCTGCCCGAGGGCTGGCGAGATCGAGCGCACGCGGAGGAGCTGCCAGATGGCGCTTAAGGACCGCACTGGCCGTCTTGACGTGCCGCAGGACTTCCGTCGCCCGCTGCTCCGACGGCCGGACGTGGACCCGGAGACCTTCGGTCGGTTCGCGGAGACCTTCGCGCGGTTCATGGGCACCGCGAAGTTCCTGATGTACATGACGGTCTTCGTGATCGTCTGGATCACTCTCAACATCGTCGGGCTGTTCGCGCTGCGGTGGGACCCGTACCCGTTCATCCTGCTGAACCTCTTCTTCTCGACGCAGGCGTCGTACGCAGCGCCGCTGATCCTGCTTGCCCAGAATCGCCAGGAGGTCCGGGACCGGGTGATCCAGGAGCAGGACCGCGAGGCCAACAGCCGCTCGCACGCCGACATGGAGTTCCTCGCCCGGGAGGTCGCGGGGTTGCGCCAGGGACTCGGCGAGGTGCCGACGCGCGACTTCCTGCGCTCGGAGCTGCGCAACCTGGTCAATGACCTTGGGGATTCCGCCCAGGCGGACGAAGACGCCGACGCCGACGACGCGTCACCGGGTCGTACGGAGCGGCCGCGGAGCGCCGACCTGCGCCCCACCTGACCGCCGTCGCAGCCGTACCATCGAGACCATGACTCCCCCCACCGTCGAAGCGATCCGGGCTGCGCTCGCCGGGGTCAACGACCCGGAGATCAAGCGACCGATCACCGAGCTGGGCATGGTCGACGACGTGGCGACCGACGGCGGCGTGGTGACGGTGACCGTGCTGCTGACCGTGGCGGCGTGCCCGATGCGCGAGACGCTCACCCGCGACGTCACAGCCGCGGTGACCGCCCTCGACGGGGTCACCGGCTGCTCGGTGCGGTTGGGGGTCATGAGCGAGCAGCAGCGTTCCGGGCTGCGCGAGATGCTGCGCGGCGGCCAGGCCGAGCGGGAGATCCCGTTCGCCCGGCCGGACTCCTTGACCAGGGTCTACGCGGTCGCCTCCGGCAAGGGCGGCGTCGGCAAGTCGTCGGTGACGGTCAACCTGGCCGTCGCGATGGCCCGCGCCGGCCTGCGGGTTGGAATCCTCGACGCCGACGTCTACGGCCACTCGGTGCCGGCCATGCTGGGCGTCGGTGACGCGCGCCCGACGCAGGTCGAGGACATGATCATGCCGGTGCCGGTCATGAACCTGAAGGTGATCAGCATCGGGATGCTCAAACCCCGGCGCGACCAGGTGGTGGCCTGGCGCGGCCCGATGCTCGACCGAGCGCTGGTGCAGATGCTGTCCGACGTCTACTGGGGCGACCTGGACGCGTTGCTGCTCGACCTGCCACCGGGAACCGGCGACGTGGCGATCAGCTTGGGGCAGCACCTGCCCAACGCCGAGGTCCTGGTAGTCACCACCCCGCAGGAGGCCGCGGCCGAGGTGGCCGAACGTGCGGGCACGATGGCCTCGATGATGCACCAGCGGGTCGTGGGAGTCGTCGAGAACATGGCGTACCTGCCGTGTCCGCACTGCGGACCCGAGCACCAGATCGAGGTCTTCGGCTCTGGCGGCGCCGACCGGGTCGCGGGCACCTTGTCGGCGCGCTTCGGCTACGCAGTGCGGGTGCTCGGCCGGATCCCGCTCGACGTGCAGCTGCGGCAGGGCGGCGACGACGGCAGGCCGATCGTCGACGTCGCTCCCGAATCCCTGGCCGCGCGCGAGCTGACCCGAGTCGCCGAGACGCTCTCGGGGCGCTCCCGCGGGCTCGCCGGCAGGCAGCTTGGGCTCACCCCGGCCGGCCGGCCCTGAGCGGCCGCCCCCGGACCGATGTCGTGACGTCCAGCTCGTCCGAGCAGCCACAATGTCGCGAGATCCGTCCCGGCCGGCTGGCGCGGGGAGAGGTGCACACAAGCGCTGTGATCGACCGCAGCCGATCCGGTGCGGCCCGGGCCGCCTGTGCGAGGCCCGGCCTACACTGGGCCCGGCGGCCCGACGGTGTGAGGATCTGCGATGTTCGGCATGGGGTGGGGCGAGGTCGCCGTCGTACTCATCGTCGCGGTGTTCGTGTTCGGCCCCGACAAGCTGCCGGAGCTGGCCAAGCAGGCCGGGCAGTTCGTGCGCACCGCTCGCAAGATGATGGACAACGCCAAGAACGACCTGACCAACGAGCTCGGCGACGACTACGCCGCGCTTCGCGACCTGAACCTGCGGGACCTCAACCCCAAGGAGTTCGTGCGCCGGCAGGTCATCGAGGCGATGGAGGGCGAACCGGAGCCACGGCCTGCCCAGCGGCCGCTGCGCGACGGCGAGCCCCCGCCCTTCGACCCCGATGCGACCTGAGCGCGCCGTCGACCGCGAGCGCGAGCACGACGTCGTGCTGTTCGGAGCAACCGGCTTCACCGGTGGCCTGACCGCCACCTATCTCGCCACGCACGCGCCGGCGGACCTGCGGTGGGCGATCGCCGGCCGCAGCAGCACGCGCCTGGCAGCCGTCGCCGACCGGCTCGAGCAGGCCCATCCGGACCGACCGCGGCCGGATGTCGTGCTCGCCGACGTCGACGACGCGTCCTCGCTGGCCGCCCTCGCGGCGTCCACCCGCTTGGTGGCCACGACGGTCGGGCCGTACCTGCAGCACGGCCGGGGCGTCGTCGCGGCGTGCGCTGAGTCCGGCACCGACTACGTCGACATCACCGGCGAACCCGAGTTCGTCGACACCGTCTGGCTGGAGCAGCATGCGCGCGCTGAGCAGACCGGGGCGCGGCTGGTGCACGCCTGCGGATTCGACTCGGTACCCCACGACCTCGGCGTCTGGTTCACGCTGCGGGGCCTGCCCGACGACCTGCCGGTGACGGTCGAAGGGTACGTCGAAGCGCACGCGGGCTTTTCGGCCGGCACCTTCAACTCAGCCGTACGGGCTCTGGGCCGCCTGCGGCATGGCGCATCGGTGGCCGCCCGGCGCGGCTCTTTGGAGCGGCACCCGGCCGGGCGGCGCGTCAGCGCGCTGCCTTCCCGGCCGCGGCGAATGCCGACCACTGGTCGATGGGCGGTGCCGCTGCCGACGATCGACCCGGTGATCGTGCGCCGTTCCGCACGCGCGCTCCCCGCGTACGGCCCGGACTTCCGATACGGGCACTACGCCGTCGTTGGTTCCCTGCCGGCGGCCGCCGCCGCGCTGGCCGGCACCGGCGCGCTGCTTGCACTCGCCTCGGTTCCGGCGACCCGCAACGTCCTGCTACGGCTTAAGACACCGGGCGAAGGTCCCGCTGCCGAGCGACGAGCTGCCGCATGGTTCCGGGTCACCTTCGTGGCCGAGGCGGGCGACCAGCGCCTGGTCGCCGAGGTGTCCGGCGGCGACCCCGGCTACCAAGAGACGGCCAAGATGCTTGCGGAGTCGGCGATGTGCCTGCTCAGCGACGACCTGCCGGTCACCTCCGGACAGGTGACGACGGCGCAGGCCATGGGCGATGCGCTGCTCACCCGCCTGCGGGAGGCCGGCATGAACTTCCGGGTCCTCGAGCCTCAGCCGACCTGACCGTCGAGGGTCACCGCGACCCGCGCACGGTCGCCGTCGCGGGTGTAGCCGAGCCGGATCGTGTCGCCCGGAGCGTGCTCGCGGATGGCGACGATCAGCTCCACGCCGTCGGCCACCGGTTGGCCGTCGACGCTGACGATGACGTCGTCCGCCTGCAGGCCGGCCGCCTCGGCGGGGCTGCCCGGGTCGACAGCGTTGATCCGGGCTCCGGAGTCCGTGGTGGTGGCGACGCTGGCTCCGATGACGGGGTACTCGGCCTTTCCGTCGGCGAGCAGCTGTTGGACGGTCCGGCGTACCTGGTTGATGGGAATCGCGAAGCCGACGCCGATGCTGCCGCTCTGCCCACGCCCGGCCGCGCCCAGCGTGGCGATGGCCGAGTTGACGCCGATGACGCGACCCTGCAGGTCGACCAACGGGCCGCCGGAGTTGCCCGGGTTGATCGCGGCATCGGTCTGGATGGCGCTGATGAACGAGGACGTGTCGCTCTGTCCGCTGGTCGTCACCGGCCGGTCCAGCGCACTGACGATCCCCGAGGTCACGGTGCTGGAGAGACCGAGCGGGGAGCCGATCGCGACGACCGGCTCCCCGACGCGCAGGTCGGCCGACGAACCGAGGCTGGCGGGCGCCAGGCCGCCCGGGGACACCTTGATCACCGCCAGGTCATAGGAAGGGGAGCGCCCGACGACGCGCGCCTTGCGCTCCCGGCCGCTCGGCAGCACGACCGTGATGGTGCCGTCGCCGACCCCAACCTCGACGACGTGGTTGTTGGTCACGATGTCGCCGGCATGGTCGAGCACGAAGCCAGACCCGGTGCCCTGCTCGGTGGCGCCGCTCACCTTGATCTGCACGACGCTGGGCAGCACGTGGGCTGCGACGGCGACCACGCTGGTGTTGGCGCTGCCCAGCGGTGCGCTGTCGATCCGCAGCCGACCCGAGCCGGCGTGCGCGACCCTGGCCGGCGAGTCGTCGAGGGCTTGGACGGCGAGGGCCCCGACGCCGCCGCCCACCAGACCGGCGGCGAGCACCGCGGCAATTAGTGCACCGGCCCCGAGGCGCCCGCGCGATGCGGCGGCTCCCGGTGACGGCACCGAAGAGGGCGGGCCCCAGCCGGCGCCCGATGAGCCGGGGTAGGCGATCTGCGGCGTCCCGGAGCCGGAGACCGGAGGCTGGCCCACCGGCAAGGCTGTCGTCGGCTCCGCACCGATGCGCTGCGTCGGTTCGTCGTCGGTCACGGGCGGCCCTTCGCCGGATGCGCAGCTTGCGGTTCCCAAGCGTAGGCGCTGGCCCGCTCAGCGCACCGCGACCAGCGACAGCTGTCCGGAGTTGGCCCACTCCCGGTCGAACGCCGGCAGCAGACCGGACCCTGGCGACCCCGGCCGGGCGCGAGCGGGCAGGCCGGGCGACTGGCTGTCGTTGAGCACGGTCGACGGGACGGCGGTGCGGGTTGTCGCGCCGGGCGTCGGTGCCCCGGGTAGGGCGGGTGCGTGGAGCGGTCCCGGTACCGAGCCGCCGGCGACGAGGGCTACGAATGTCAGTGCGGCGCACAGCGCCCCCGCGGTTGCGCCGGCGTGCGCGACCGCGCAGCGGTGGCTGTCCAACCGGCCCACGTGCTGCTCGACCCGGCTGCGGTCGGCGAGCGCGGCAACCAGCCACGGCGGCGGCGGCGCAGTGTCCATGGCCGTCAGTCGGGCCTTGAGATGCTGCTCGCGGCGTACGTGCTGGCGGCACTCCGTGCATCCGGCCAGGTGGGCCAGGACGCCTGGGCGCTCGTCGTCGCCCAGCGCTCCGTCGACGAGCGCGGCGACCTGCTCACCGAGGTGCTGCATCAGGTGCCCAGGGTCAGCGGCGCGGGGTCCAGCGGTCCGGCGAAACGTTTGCGGCCGGCCGGCGGAGCGCGGTGGGCCAAGGACTTGCGTAGTGCCCGTCGGCCACGGTGGATCCGGGACCGCACGGTGCCGAGCTTCAGCCCGAGCACGTCGGCGATCTCCTCGTAGGACAGTCCCTCGACGTCGCAGAGCACGACCGCGGCCCGGAAGTCCTCCGGCAGCGAGCTCAGCGCAACCTCGACATCGGCGTCGAACATGCCGTCGCTGTAGGAGATGTCAGGCGCCGGCGTCCCGCTGGGGAGCCGCTCCTCCGCACCGTCGGTGAAGCCGTCGAAGCGGAAGCGGGAGCGGCGCCGAGCCTTGTCGAGGAACAGGTTGGTGGTGATCCGGTGCAGCCAGCCCTCGAACGAGCCGGGCGTGAACGTGTCGAGGGAGCGGAAGACGCGGACGAACACCTCCTGCGTCAGGTCCTCGGCATCGTGACGGTTGCCGGTGAGCCGGTAGGCGAGCCGGTACACCCGCGCCGAGTGCAGGCGGACGATCTCCTCCCAGGAGGGCAGGTCAGCGCTGCCCGAAGGTCCTGGGGTGGGCACGGAGCCGGCGGCTGGATCCATGGGGTTGACAGCTCCTCACTCCGGTAGGCGGACGCTGCGGCTCGTGCGTACGGGGTCGTCCTGTCTGCCAGGATCTCCTGGCTTGCTGAAAGGACGCCGTGAAACCGCTGAGACGTCACCCAGCGAGCCCACCGACTAGGCTGCTCGCACCCCTGAGCCGAAGGAGCCCATCATCGCAGGTATCTCGCCCGCCAGCTGGGCCTACGCCGATGGATACGTCGCCGAGGACGAGGTGCTGTCGACGGCGCGGGCGCGCGCCCATGAGGTCGGGGTGACCCCGGTCGGCGCGGGCGGCGGCGCGACGCTGCGCTTCGTTGCCTCCCTGGTGCAGGCCCGCGCCGTGGTCGAGGTGGGCACCGGGACCGGGGTTTCCGGACTGTGGCTGCTGCGCGGCATGCGGCGTGACGGCGTGCTGACCTCGGTCGACCTGGAGGCCGAACACCAGCGGCTGGCCCGGGACTCCTTCGGAGAGGCGGGCATCGCCTCGCAGCGCTTCCGGCTCATCCAGGGTGCCGCGCTGGACGTGCTGCCCCGGCTGACCGACGGTCACTACGACCTGGTCTTCCTCGACGGTGACAAGAAGGAGTACGCCGACTACGTGGGCGAGGCACTGCGGCTGCTGCGTCCCGGCGGGATCATGGCCGTCGACAACGCCCTGTGGCATGACCGGGTCGCCGACCCGGCCCAGCGCGACGAGGACACGGTAACGATCCGCGAGATGGGCAAGGCGCTGCGCGACGACGAGCGGTGGTTGCCGCTGCTGCTGCCTGTAGGCGACGGGCTGCTGCTGGCCCAGGTCGTCGGCTGACGCTCCGTCCCGCCGGCGAGGAGATGGCCATGCCGGAGCTGGTCGTGCCGGTCGTGGGCGTGCACGAGTCGTTCCTGGCCGCGATGGCGGAGTTCGCCCAGGAGGGGCGCGGGCTGCTCGGCGACGACTCGATGGTCGGTCGCGAGATCCGCGACCACCGCCTGGAGTGGCAACGGCCGGAAATCTTCGCCGCCTACGTCGCCGAGGTGGTGGCGCAGTCCGACCCCGACTCGCCGCGGCCCGAGGGCTGGGTGCCGGCAACGACCCGCTGGTGGGTGGCCGGCGAGCGCTATCTCGGCCGGATCGCCATCCGGCACCAGCTCACGCCATGGCTGCTGGAGTACGGCGGACACATCGGCTACGACGTGCGCCCGTCGGCTCGCCGTCAAGGGCACGCGACGGCGATGCTGCACGCGGCGCTCCCGGTGGCCGCGGGCCTCGGCATCACGTCCGCGTTGGTCACCTGCGACCACGACAACGTGGGCTCCCGCAAGGTCATCGAGGCCTGCGGTGGCCGCCTGGAGGACCGGCGTGGACAGAAGCTGCGCTACTGGCTGACCACCGGACCGGACGCGTAGGCGGCGGCCGCGGCGTCAGCCGACCACCGCGTGGAGTGCCGCACCGAGGTTGGTGGCCTCCTCGGCGTTGAGCTCGACGACAAGTCGGCCCCCACCTTCGAGCGGGACCCGCATCACGATGCCGCGGCCTTCTTTGGTGACCTCGAGCGGACCGTCGCCGGTCCGTGGCTTCATCGCCGCCATGCGCGCACCCCTTCCTCTGCCGGACGTCGCATCCACCCGGCAGCGGGTGAGACGGTCTGCGACGACGCGTCCGGCCATTATCCCGCATTGGTTCGACCGGCGTGGCGACCGCGGTCGGACCGCCCGTCCCGGTGGCCGGATCCTCGGGCAGACTGGCCGCGAGAGAGCGCCGAGAGGGGAAGCCGCCGTGGCCGAGGCCGCCGCACCACCGGTCCGCTATGAGGTCAGCGACGGCGTCGCGACGATCACGCTCGACCGGCCGGAAGCCCGGAACAGTCTGACCCGCACGGCCAAGGTCGCCCTGCTGGAAGCCGTGCACAGTGCAGCGGGCGACCTCGCGGTACGCGCGGTCGTCCTCACCGGGGCCGGCCGGGCGTTCAGCGTCGGTCAAGATCTGCGGGAGCACGCCGCCGCATTGAAGGAGCAGCCGCTTGACGTCGTGTGGTCAACGGTCACCGAGCACTACGCACCGATCGCGCTGGGGCTGGCCACCATGGCCAAGCCGGTGGTGGCCGCCGTCAACGGCGTGGCCGCCGGTGCCGGTGCGTCGTTGGTGTTCGCCTGCGACTTTCGGCTGCTCGCGGAGTCGGCGGCGATCAACACCGCCTTCGCCGGCATCGGGCTGTCGTGTGACACCGGCGCCTCCTGGACGCTGCCCCGGCTGGTCGGGCACGCTCGCGCCACCGAGCTCCTGATGCTGCCGCGCACGGTCTCCGCGGCGGAGGCCGAGCAGCTGGGGCTGGCAACGCGGGTCGTCCCCGACGCAGAGTTGGCCTCGACTGCCCGCGCCTTCGCCCGCGGGCTGGCCGACGGGCCTACCTTGGCGTACGCCTCGATCAAGAGCTGCCTGGGTCTCGCGGCGACGACCGGGCTGCCGGCGGCCCTAGCTGCCGAGGCGTCGGCCATGGCGCGCACCGGAGGGAGCCGGGACCACCGCGAGGCGGTGCAGGCGTTCCTCGCCAAGCGGGCACCTCAGTTCACCGGCGACTGAGCTCCCGTGCCGGCTGAGCTTCACCAGCGGGTGGCGCCGACGGCCTTCAGCAGCCCTCGAGGAGCAACGTCGTGCAGATAGTGGCGCGCGGGACTGTCGCCGAGCTCGACGGTGATGGCCGAGCCAGCGTGCCGGGCGTTGAACCACTGCGTCATCGTGCCGTGGCAGCGGCCGCTGCAGTCGACGTTGTGCACCGGCAGCCGCAGGTCCGTGGCCAGCGTGCGCGCGAAGCGCCGGTCCTTGGCGCTGGCGACGTCGATGCCTTGCAGCGGCTGGTGGAAGGAGATGACGTAGTCCGGGTTGACCCGGTTCATGAAGCGCATGAACAGCCGGGTCTCGGGCTCGCTGGCCGGCGCGGGTCCGGCGTAGTAGTTGCCGGTCAGCGGCTTCCAGTGCACCGGGTAGTTGCGGTTGAGATCCACGCCGTGCGCGTTCTGCCGGTCGTCACGCGCGGCACCGTCGCGGTTGTAGATCGGCACCAGCCACATGTTGACCCCGTGCACCGGAGCACCTCGACGCAGGTCTTGGACGATCTGCACGGGCGCCTGCTCGTTGCCGTGCATGGCGGCCATCACCAGCACGGTCTTCGCGGCGGTCCGGTCACCGACCCGGTAGGCCCAGATGCTGCGCCCCCGCACGCTGGTGCCGATCACCCGGGCGGCGTGCACCGCCGGGTTGGCCGCCGAAGGCCCCACCGCCACCGGCTGCGGCGGCGGCTCGGCGGTGGCCGCGGAGGGGACCAGGGCGCCGACGCAGGCGACAGCCGCGGCCAACAACTGCCGAAGCGCGGGCAGGGCAACGGTTCGTCGAGGCATCGGAGCTCCTGTCGAGAAGTGGGCCGGCGACTCCCAGGATGCCCCGCCGCGCAACCACCGGCAGCCGAACCTGCGATCAGCTCCGTCGGCTGGAGCAGCCGGCGAGGTGGTCGTCGACCATTCCGGTCGCCTGCATCAAGGCATACGCCGTGGTTGGCCCGACAAAGCTGAACCCCGCCCGTTTGAGCTGACGCGCCATCGCGGCCGACTCCGGCGTCGATGCCGGCACCTGCGCGGTGGTCTCCGGTGCCGGGCGTTCGGGGCTCGGAGCGAACGACCACAGCAGCTCACCGAGCGGCTGGTCCAGCGCCAGGACCGCCCGTGCGTTGCTGACCGTGGCGGTGACCTTCGCCCGGTTGCGCACGATCGTGGGATCGGCGAGCAGCCGCTGCACGTCCTGGTCGCCGAAGCCGGCCACCAGCTCGAGGTCCCAGCCGGCGAACGCCGCGCGGAACGCCTCGCGCTTGCGCAGGATCGTCAACCATGACAAGCCCGACTGGAAGGCCTCCAGCGAGATCCGCTCGAACAGCCCCCGGTCGTCGTGCACGGGGCGTCCCCACTCGTCGTCGTGGTAGCTGCGGTAGAGATCGGGCCGGTCTCCCCACGGGCAGCGCCACCGGTCGTCGTCGCCGAGGAGCACGCTCACCGGTCCTCGTTCTCCACAACCCGCTTCAGCCGGCGCAGCGCGACGCCGAAGCCGAGCCGCAGCGGCGGCGCCGCGATGCGCCACAGCAGCGGCGCGAGCCGTCCGCCGGGCACGGACACCACCTCGCTCCAGGTGAACCTGGAGCCCGCACCCTGCGGCTGGACGCCGAACTCACCGCTGCCGCGGACGACCCGTCCCGTGTGCTCGACCAGGCAGCGACTCGGTGGCTCCCATGCCGTCACGGTCATCGGGTCGTCGAACCCGAGCGGGCCGAGCGCGGTGCGGGCCAGGACGTGTTCCCCAACCGTGCCGTGTGGACCGGGCAGCCGGCGTACGCGGGTGAACGGGATCCACTCGCCCTGCCGCTCCCAGGAGGTGACCACGTCCCAGACCAGCTGCGCGGGAGCCGCGATGTCGACTCCCACGCGCAGCTCAGCCCGCACCGTGGTGCTCCGGCGGCAGCGGAGCCGTCACGTCGTCGGCGGCCGGTTGGGTCGGGTGCTCGCGCTCGCCGAGCTCCGCCTCGAGGCGAGCCAGGAGCGCGTCGACCTCCGACATGCGGTAGCCGCGAGCTGTGACCGTGAACCGCACCACCGACAGGTCATCGGCGCTCAGCGGCCGGCCTGTGGGCAGCCGGACCTCGCGGCGGTCGTCGTAGGCGGGAGCCATCGCGGCTCCGCGCGCCACCGCAAGGGCCACCAGGATTCCGACCACCAGCACGACTCCGCCCGCGAGCAGCCAGATCATGCCGCGCATCGTCCCACGCACCGCCGATCCGTGAGTTGTCGACCGCCGATCCGTGAGTTGTCGGCCGCCGATCCGCGACTTTCCGCGGACGGTTTGCAGTCAGCGCGAGGCGGCAGGTCAGCGGTGGGCGGCGGCGGCAGCCTGCAAGATGCCGACGGCTGCCTCCACGTCGTCGGTTAGGTGCAACATGTCGAGGTCCCCGACGGAAATGTTGCCGGCCCCGAGCACGGTGCTGCGCAGCCAGTCGCAGAGGCCCGCCCAGTAGGCGACACCGAGCAGGATGATCGGGAACGACGTCACCTTCTGGGTCTGCGCCAGCGTGACCGCCTCGAACAGCTCGTCGAGCGTGCCCATGCCGCCTGGCATCACGACGAATCCCTGCGCGTACTTCACGAACATCGTCTTGCGGGCGAAGAAGTACCGGAAGTTGATGCCGACGTCGACCCACTCGTTGAGCCCCGTCTCGAACGGCAGCTCGATGCCGAGGCCGACCGAGGTGCCCCCGGCCTCGCAGCAGCCCTTGTTGGCAGCCGCCATGGCGCCGGGACCGCCACCGGTGATCACCGCGAAGCCGGCATCAGCCAGCCGGCGCCCGACCTCCTCGGCGACCGAGTAGACCGGATCCGTAGGCAGCGTGCGCGCGCTGCCGAACACGCTGATCGCGGGACCGAGCTCGGCCAGGGCGCCGAAGCCCTCGACGAACTCCGACTGGATGCGCATGATGCGCCACGGGTCGGTGTGCACCCACTCCGACGAGCCGCTGGAGTCCAGCAGGCGCTGGTCGGTCGTCGAGCCCGAGGCGTGGTCCCGGCGCAGCAGCACCGGTCCGCGCTGCTGCTCACGCCGGCCGCTCGGGGCGTCGGCAACGGACTCGTCACCGGGGCCACGCGGTGCGTCCGCGTCACTGTTCATGGGCTGCAGGCTAGCCAGGCGGCGGCTCTTGTCGACGTACGCACCGGACCACCGACCCGCCAGCCGCCGGTCAGCCCAACCACGCACGGAGGGTCTGCTCGCAGCGCCGCAGCTGCTCGACGGGCACCCGCTCGCCTTGGGTGTGGGCGAGCATGGGGTCACCGGGCCCGTAGTTGACCGCGGGGACGCCGAGCCGCGCGAACTGCGAGACGTCTGTCCACCCGAACTTCGGGTTCACCGGACCGCCGACCACCTCCACGAACGCCGCCGCCGCCGGCCGGGTGAGTCCCGGCATGGCGCCGGGCGCTGAGTCCATGAGCTGGACCTCGAAGCCCGCGAACACCTCCCTCAGGTGCGCCAGCGCCGCGCGCTCGTCGCGGTCGGGGGCGAAGCGGTGGTTCACCGTCACCCGGCATTCGTCGGGCAGGACGTTGCCGGCCACCCCACCGTGGATGCCGACCGCGTTGAGTCCCTCTCGGTAGGTGAGGCCGTCGATCACCGGCCGGCGCGGCTGGTAGTCGACCAGGGTCGTGAGAACCGGCGCCGCCTGGTGGATCGCGTTGACGCCCCGCCAGGCCCGCGCGCTGTGCGCCCGTTGCCCGGGGACGACGACGTCGACCCGCATCGTTCCCTGGCAACCGGCCTCGACGACCGCGTCGCTGGGCTCCATCAGGATCGCGAAGTCAGCGGTCAGCAGCTCGGGACGGGTGGTCGCCAGCCGCCCCAGCCCGTTGTGCTCCGCCTCGATCTCCTCGCTCTCGTAGAAGATGTACGTCACGTCGCGCACCGGCGCGTCGAGGCTGGCGGCCAGCATGAGGCCGACGGCGACGCCGCCCTTCATGTCGCACGAGCCGAGACCGTGCAGGTGCTCACCGTCCAGCCGTGACGGCAGGTTGGCGTTGACCGGCACGGTGTCGAGGTGGCCCGCGATCACCACGCGCTCGTCACGGCCGCTCGCGGTGCGGGCGACCACGGTGTGGCCGTCACGCTGGACGTCGAGGTGGGCCACCTCGCGCAAGGTCGCTTCAACGGCGTCGGCGATGGGGCCCTCGTCCCGGCTGACCGACTCGATGTCGACCAGAGCGGCGGTGAGGGTGACGACGTCGGTCAGGTCTAACCGGGTGTCGGGCATGGCGTCCATTGTGCCGGGCCGCTCAGCGTAGGAACGCGCAGAACTCGTTGCCCTCCGGGTCGGCGAGCACCGACCACTGGATCTCGTCGTCTCGCGGCCGCAGCAGCGTGGCGCCGCTGGCGAGCAGCCGGTCGACGTCGTCGGTCAGCACGTCGAGGTGGATCCGGTTCTTCACGGACTTGGGCTCCGGAACCGGCGCGAAGTCCAACGAGTCGAACGGCGCACCCGGGATGTCACCGACCCATGAGAACCCGCGCTCGTCGTGCACCAGCCGGCCGCCGAGCGTCTCGGCCCACCAGGTCGCGACGGCCGCTGGATCAGCGGCGTCGACGCCTATCTCGTAGAGCCGCTGCTCGGGCGGCTGCTCGCGCAGGAACAGGCAGAACTCGCCGCCTTCGGGGTCGGCGAGCACCGTCCAGCGAAACGACTGGTCATCGAGCACCGTCGCGCCGAGCGCGACCAGGTCGTCGACCGACGAGCCATGCACGTCGAGGTGGATCCGATGCTTGACACTCTTGGGCTCCGGGACCGTGTCGACCCAGACCGTGTGCTGCGGCGTCGGCCCGCGCAGGCAGGCGTCGCCGTCGTCGTGCAGGTGCAGCTCCAGACCGAGGACGGCCGCCCAGAACTGGCCGAGCCGACCGGCGTCTGACGCGTCCATGCACAGGTCCTTGAAGGCAGCGGGCGGGCCGGCGTCGCTCATGCGCAGACCGTAGAGCGGGCCGCCGACACATGTCGAGGGACCTGCGCGAGGCGCCGGTAGCCTCGGCTGCATGACCGCCGCAGCCGACGAGGCCACCGCATCCGCCGGCGCCTGGGGATTCGGCCTGGCCACGGTCACCGAGCGCGGAGCCGTCCTGGACACGTGGTACCCCTCCCCTCGGCTCGGTGCCCCCGACGGGTCCCCGGAGCCGGAGCTGCTGACCGCCTTGGCGGAAGTGGACGACGTACGCCAGGTCCGCCGGGTCGTCGTGCTCACGGTGGCCGAGGACCTCAGAGCCCCGCCGGCGGACGCGTACGACGCGTACCTGCGGCTGCACCTGCTCTCGGCACGGCTGGTCCGCCCCCACGGGCAGAACCTCGACGGCCTGTTCGGCCTGCTGAGCAACGTGGCGTGGACCTCGATCGGGCCGTGCCCGGTCACCGACTTCGAGTTGACCAGAGGCCGCGCGCAGGCGACCGGGCTGCGCGTGCAGGTCACCAGCGTCGACAAGTTCCCGCGGATGACCGACTACGTGCTGCCGAGCGGGGTGCGCATCGGCGATGCCGACCGGGTTCGGCTCGGTGCGCACCTCGCCGAAGGCACGACGGTCATGCACGAGGGCTTCGTCAACTTCAATGCCGGGACGCTCGGCGCGTCGATGATCGAGGGCCGGGTCTCCGCCGGCGTCGTCGTGGGTGACGGCTCCGACGTGGGCGGCGGGGCCTCGATCATGGGCACGTTGTCCGGCGGCGGCACGCAGACCATCTCGATCGGCCGACGTTGCCTGCTCGGCGCCAACGCCGGCATCGGGATCTCACTCGGCGACGACTGCGTCGTCGAGGCCGGCTGCTACGTCACCGCGGGCACCAAGGTGACCCTCGAGGACGGCGCCGTGGTCAAAGCGGCCGAGCTGTCGGGTCGCGACGGCCTGCAGCTGTGGCGCAACTCCGTGACCGGAGCCGTCGAGGCACGCACCCGCTCCGGTGGCGTGGCGCTCAACGACGCGCTGCACGTCAACGAATGAGGCGCACGGCGAAGGTGGGGGCCGGGCTGGTCGCGGTGGCCCTCCTTGCCGGCGGTGGCTACCTGCTGGCTGGTCGGGGCGGGTCCGCACTCACCACCACGAGCTACTGCGAGGCGGTCGTTGACGGCAGCACGGCTCGGGTGGGGCTGGACCAGGCCGGCAACGCGGCGATCATCGCGGCAGTGGCCGTACGCCGCCGCCTGCCGGCCCGAGCCGTCTCCATCGCGTTGGCTACCGCGTACCAGGAGTCCAAGATCCGCAATCTGTCCTACGGCGACCGGGACTCACTCGGCATCTTTCAGCAACGGCCTTCGCAGGGGTGGGGAACTGCTGCGCAGGTGCGTGACCCTTACCACGCCACCGGCGCCTTCTATGACGCGCTCCAACGGGTCGACGGCTACCAGTCGATGCCGATCCATGATGCCGCGCAGCTCGTGCAGCACTCCGCCGACGGGACTGCCTACGCCCAGCACGAGCAGTCCGCACGGGTGCTGGCTTCGGCACTCACCGGCTACTCACCGGCGGCCTTCCGTTGCCGGCTCCAGGCGCCGACTCCGAGTGGTCAGTCGCCGGGGCCTGGTGGGCTCACCGCCGAGGCCCGGGCTGTCATGCGCGACGTGCACCGGGCGTTCGGCGCGCTCGCGTCCGGATCGGCGGCGTCGCCCGCGGGGACGGGTCTCGACTTCGCCGTGTCGGGCGGCGACCAGCAGACCGGCTGGGCGTTGGCGCACTACCTGGTGGCCCGGGCGTCCGCGCTGCACGTGAGCACGGTCATCCATGATGGGCGGGTCTGGTCAGCGGGATCCTCGGTCGGCGGCTGGCAGCCGTACGCCCCTGCGTCGGGTACGCGCTACCACGACGCCGTGCATGTCGACGTGGCCTGAGCCCGTCGCTCCGAAACTCACGGACCGGCGGTCAGAAACTCACGGACCGGCGGTCAGAAACTCACGGACGGGCGGTCAGAAACTCACGGACGGGCGGTCAGGCGGGCGGCGGCTGCGGCGACGCGCTCGTCGGTGGCGGTGAACGCGACCCGCACGTGCCGCCGGCCCGCCCGGCCGTAGAAGTCGCCCGGGGCGACCAGCACGCCTCGCTCGGCGAGCCAGGCCACCGAGTCCCAGCACGGCTCGTCCCGGCTGGCCCACAGGTACAACGACCCCTGCGAGTGCTCGATCCGGAACCCCGCCGCCTGCAACGCTTCGCGCAGCACTTCTCGGCGCCGTGCGTAGCGAGCCCGCTGCTCGGCCACGTGCTCGTCGTCGTCGAGAGCCACGCGCATCGCGTCCTGCTGCGGCCCGGGCACCATCAGACCGAGGTTCCTGCGCACCGCGTGCAGCTCGCCGACCACCCCGGGGTCGCCGGCCACGAACGCGCACCGGTAGCCCGCCGCGTTGGACCGCTTCGACAGCGAGTGCACCGCCAGCACCCCCTCGAGAGAGCCGCCGGACACCGACGGGTGGAGCACCGACACCGGAGCGGTCCCCTCCCAGCCGTACTCGAGGTAGCACTCGTCGCTGGCCACGAGCGTCCCGCGCTCGCGGGCCCACGAGACGACCTTCGCCAAGTGCTCCGCGGGCAGCGTCCGGCCGGTCGGGTTCGACGGTGAGTTGAGCCAGATCAACGCCGGGCGGGCCGGGCCGAGGGCGCTGGTCGAGTCGGCGACCACCACGTCGGCCCCGGCCAGCCGGGCACCCACCTCGTACGTCGGGTACGCCAGCTCCGGGACCACCACCGCGTCACCGGGACCGACGCCGAGGTGCACCGGCAGCGCGGCGATCAGCTCCTTGGACCCGATCGCAGGCAGCACGGCGTCTGGATCGAGCGCGACGACTCCGAAGCGACGAGCCAGCCAGCGAGCAGCCGACTCGCGCAGCGCCGGGGTGCCGGCCGTCGTCGGGTAGCCGGGACGGTTCGCGGCCGCGGCCAGCGCCGCGGTCAGCACGCCAGGTGTTGGGTCGACCGGCGTGCCGATCGACAGGTCAACCAGGCCGTCGGGATGCGCGGTGGCGACGGCGCGCAGCGGCGCCAGCTTGTCCCACGGGAAGTCCGGCAGGCGGCACGACACCGGCCGGGACGCAGTGCGCGCCGCCCACCAGGGAGTGGACGGCGCGTCAGCGACGGAGCGGGTCACCTCACTCCTGGATCTGCGGCGGCAAGACGGCGATCATCGGGTGGTCCTTGTCGATCTCGCCCAGCTTGGCGGCGCCGCCCGGCGACCCGAGGTCGTCGAAGAACTCCACGTTGGCCGCGTAGTAGTCCTTCCACTGCTCCGGCGTGTCGTCCTCGTAGAAGATCGCCTCGACGGGGCAGACCGGCTCGCAGGCCCCGCAGTCCACGCACTCGTCGGGGTGGATGTAGAGCATCCGCTTGCCTTCGTAGATGCAGTCGACCGGGCACTCGTCGACGCAGGCCTTGTCCTTGAGGTCCACGCACGGCTGCGCGATGACGTAGGTCACGGGCGTTCTCCTCGCCGAGATGAGCGGGTTGCACGGTCCAGCCTTGCACGATCCAGCCTAGTATCGCGGTGTCCACTTTCCGCGGTCGGGTGCGCCCGGGCCGCCACCTCTGCGCACCGAGGCCACATGCCGTTCGACGCTTCCCAGGTCGGTCACCGGGTGGTGGTCCGCTTCCTGGTTCGCGGCGAGCGGGGACCTACCGGCGGGCCGGCGATGACCGACGTGCTGGGCGTGCTCCGCTCGTACGGGAGTGGCGGGGTCACCGTCGAACGGCGCGACGGCACGTCGGTGTCGGTGCCGTTGAAGGACATCGTCGCCGCCAAGCCGGTGCTCGAGCGACCGGCTCCACGACGTCCCGGCGCCGCCCCCTGACGTGGCGCCGCCCCCGGATCCAGGCTCAGCCGTTGTCGGCGGAGCGCGCCCGAGGCGGTGGCGTCGACTTCTCACTCGCCTCCGACGGCAGCAACGCGCCGTAGTGGGAGTGGTAGTAGAGCAGCGGGTCGTCGCTGTCGTCGCCGACGCGCGCGGCCA
>JBBSGC010000003.1:0-40477 GCA_038254525.1 Propionibacteriales bacterium
CCAGGTGCGCGGCCTGCCGTTCCAAGCCGCAGAGCTAGCTGACGTCATCCGCGGTGTCGCGTCCGGCACCGACCAGGAGAAGCCATGACTGCCATGCGTCCCGCCACCGACGCCGCCGCCCACGCCGCGACCGACCTGCCGGTGCCGACGCTGCGCCGGGACGGTCTCGAAGGCGTCCCCGCCGCCGAGGTGCCCGGCACGCGGAAGGAGTACGCCTCCGACCAGGAGGTCCGCTGGTGCCCCGGTTGCGGTGACTACGCGGTGCTGGCAGCCGTCCAGAGCTTCCTGCCCGAGCTGGGCCTGCGGCGGGAGAACATCACCTTTGTCTCCGGCATCGGTTGCTCCTCGCGCTTCCCCTACTACCTCGACACGTTCGGGATGCACTCCATCCACGGTCGGGCGCCGGCCATCGCGACCGGGCTGGCCGTCAGCCGTCCAGACTTGTCGGTGTGGGTCGTCACCGGTGACGGCGACGCGTTGTCGATCGGCGGCAACCACCTGATCCACGCGCTGCGTCGCAACGTCAACTTGACCATCTTGTTGTTCAACAACCGCATCTACGGGCTGACGAAGGGCCAGTACTCACCGACGTCGGAGACCGGCAAGGTCACCAAGTCGACACCGATGGGATCGGTGGACACGCCGTTCAACCCGGTGTCGCTGGCGCTGGGCGCCGAGGCCACGTTCGTCGCCCGCACGATCGACTCCGACCGCTTGCACCTGACGACGGTGCTCCGGGAGGCTGCCGCACACCGCGGCACGTCATTGGTGGAGATCTACCAGAACTGCCCGATCTTCAACGACGGGGCCTTCGAGGCGTTCAAGGGCAAGGACTCCCGCGAGTCGGCGATCATCCCGCTGGTGCACGGAGCGCCGATCCGCTTCGGCCCGGAAGGCGCTCGGGGTGTGGTCCGCGGCGCGGACGGCGGAGTACGTGTGGTCGACGTCGACGAGGTGGGTGCGGCCGCCCTGCTGGTCCACGACGCCCACGCGGCGGACCCGTCCACGGCCTTTGCGCTCTCCCGGCTGACCGATGCCGGCCAGCTGCACCAGGCGCCGATCGGCATCTTCCGGCAGGTGGAGCGCCCGGCCTACGACGACCTCGCCCGCCAGCAGGTCACGACGGCACGTGAGATGCTGGGCAGCGGTGACCTCAGCGAGCTGCTCGGCGGCAGGGACACCTGGACCGTGGGGTGAGCGAGAGCCGACGCGGACTGTGGTTTGGCTTTCTCGCCTATCTCGCCTGGGGACTTTTTCCCCTCTACTGGCCCCTCCTGAAGCCCACCGGGGCCGGCGAGATCCTGGCGTTGCGGATCGTCTGGTCACTGGTGCTGGTCGGCGGGCTGGTCGCGGCCACCGGTCGGTGGGCGGCGATCCGGCGCATCGCCGCCGATCGGCGCCGGCTGTCGCTGATCACCGTCGGTGCGGTGGTGCTCAGCCTCAACTGGGGCACCTACATCTGGGGCGTCAACTCCGGCCACGTCGTGGAGACGTCGCTCGGCTACTTCATAAACCCGCTGATCACGGTGTTCATGGGCGTGCTGCTGCTCGGTGAGACGATGCGGCCGGTGCAGTGGGTGGCGATCGGCGTTGCCGGTCTCGCCGTCGCCGAGCTGACCGTCGACTACGGCCGGCCACCCTGGATCGCGCTGGTGCTGGCGTTCTCCTTCGGAACCTACGGCTTGATGAAGAAGAAGGCGTCGGTGGGTGCCGTGGAGGGGCTCGGGCTCGAGACGGCGATCCTCGCACCGGTCGCCCTGGTGTTCTTGACCGTCCTCCAGGTGCACGGCACGGCCACCTTCGGTCACCAGGGACTGCTCAACCTCGTGCTGCTCGTCGGGACCGGGGTCGTCACGACATTGCCGCTCCTGCTCTTCGGAGGTGCGGCAACCCGAATTCCGCTGACCACACTCGGGCTCCTGCAGTACATAGCGCCGCTGATGCAGTTCGCGCTCGGCCTGCTGGTCTTCCACGAGTCGATGACCCCGGCCCGTTGGGCAGGTTTCGGGTTGGTGTGGCTCGCGCTAATCGTCATCACTGCCGAGTCGGTCATCACGGCACGGCGCCCCGTGGAGCGGATGCCGCAGCCGGATCCCGCGCCCTGCTGATCGGCCCGACGGGGGCTGACGACTGGCGCCCTCCGGCGGACTCCGGCGGCCTGCCGGGCGCTCACCGATTCACCCGCGAAGCGCTGCAAATGGCGAAATACCGAGACGCTGGAAGAATTGCCTTAGATTGCGGAGAGCAGCACCTATCCGATCCGGCACTCCCCGCCGGGTCGGTTCGCACCGATGTCTATGACTGATGGATATCGACGAGAACACGGAGACCACCTCATGAGAAGTCCCAGGAGCTCGGGGACCACGGGAACCACTACTGACCGTTGCGTCACGTGCAAGCTTGCCGCGCTAGTCGGTGTGGTGTTCCTCGCCGTTGGCATCCTCGGTTTCATCCCCGGAATAACTTCCAGCTACAGCGACATGGCGTTCGCCGGTCACACGTCGGGCGCCTACTTGCTGGGCCTCTTCCAGGTCTCGATCCTGCACAACCTCGTGCACCTTGCCTACGGCGTCGCGGGGCTCGCGATGTTCCGCGCATTCTCCACGGCCCGTACTTACCTGGTCGCCGGCGGCATCATCTACCTGGTGCTGTGGATCTACGGCCTGCTGATCCACAACAACATGACCAGCGGCGCCAACTTCGTCCCGCTCAACAACGCGGACAACTGGCTGCACCTGGGGCTGGGTGCTGGCATGATCGCCCTCGGTCTGATCGGCAGTCGAGCCGACGCCACCAGCACAACGACGGCGACGCGTACCGCCTGACCGGGCGCCTGGGCCACAGGCGACCGGCAGAGTCCGCCAGGCGGCGGGTCCCTTCGGGGGCCTGCCGCCTTCTTCGTCCGACGCTCTGGCTCGAAGCTCTGGCTCGACGCGCTGGGGCCTGACACACTTCGCCGACACGCTGCTCCGGCTGCTCCACCGGCTACTCCCACCGGGCGGCAGTCCGAGGTCAACCGCTGCGGGTGACGACCAGGTCGCACAGTGCCTCGAGGGCGTGTCGGGCGGGGATGTCGGGCAGCGGGGCGAGCAGGGCGCGAGCGTTGTCGGCCCGCCGTTGCACGTAGGCACGCGCCTCGTCGACGGCTCGATGGGCGCGTAACAGCTGCAGCGCCTCGCGATGTTCGGCGTCGTCGGTCAACGGCCGGCCCAGCAGCTCGCGCAGCCGGGCGTCGGTCGGGTCATCCGACGCCCGCGCCAGGAGTGCGGGCAGAGTCGGTACGCCTTCGCGCAGGTCGGTGCCGGAGGCCTTGCCGAGGTCGCCGGTGTCGCTGACGACGTCGATGATGTCATCGGCGAGCTGGAAGCAGCTTCCGATGCGCTCGCCGAACTGCGTCAGCGCGACCTGTACCCGCTCGGGTGCCTGAGCCATCAGCGCACCGAACAGCGCCGAGGTGGCGATCAGCGAGCCGGTCTTGTCGGCGACCACCGACAGGTAGTGCGCGAGCTCGTCCTGACCATCGGTCGGTCCGAGCGTCTCCCGGATCTGCCCGTGCACCAGCCGGGAGAACGTGCGCGCCTGCAGGCGCACGGCCTCGGGGCCGAGGTCGGCGACGATGTCGGAGGCGCGGGAGAACAGGTAGTCACCGACCAGGATCGCCACCGTGTTGTCCCAGCGGGCGTTGGCACTGGGCGCCCCCCGCCGCAACGACGCCTCATCCATGACGTCGTCGTGGTAGAGCGTTGCCACGTGGGTGAGCTCGACGACCAGAGCCGACGGCACCACACCCGGGGCGTCCCGGTCGCCGAACTCGGCCGAGAGCAGCACCAGCAGGGGCCGGAAGCGCTTGCCGCCGGCCTCGAGCAGATGCCGCGCCGCCTCGGTGACGAACGGGGCCTCGCTCTGCGTGGCCGCGGCCAGCTCCTTCTCCACATCGAGCATCCGCGCGCGCAGCCGCTCCTCGAGCGCGGCGTCGACCGACGGGACACCCAGACTGTTCTCGCTCATCAGCGGACGAAGGCCCCGGCGTTGTGCGCCAGGTCGAGCACCGGGCCGGGCAGCACGCCGAGCACCAGGGTGGCAATGGCCGTGACGGCCACGACCGTCGCCGTCAGCATGCTCGGCACTGCCACCGTCGGGCCGTCACCGACCGGGTCGGAGAAGAACATCAGCACGATCACGCGTACGTAGAAGAAGGCGGTCACCGCGCTCAGCACCACCGCGAGCACCACGAGCGGCCACGCGCCGCCGGACCACGCCGCGCTGAACACCGTCCACTTGCCGATGAAGCCGCTGGTGAGCGGAATACCGGCGAAGGCCAGCATGAAGAACGCGAACACCCCGGCGAGCAGCGGCGACGTGCGACCGAGCCCGGCCCAGCGGGACAGGTGCGTCGTCTCACCGCCGGCGTCGCGGACCATCATGACCACCGCGAACGCGCCGATCGTCGAGAACCCGTAGGCGGTCAGGTAGAACAGCACGCTTTGCAGGCTGGTGACTCCGTCACCGGCCCAGACCCCGGCGAAGCCGACCAGCAGGAAGCCGGCGTGGGCGATCGAGGAGTACGCCAGCATCCGCTTGATGTCGGTCTGGGTCAGCGCGACGACCGAACCGACGAGCATGGTCAGGCCGGCCACGATCCAGATCATCGGCTGCCAGTCCCACTGGGCACCGCCCAGACCGACGTAGAACACCCGCAGCAAGGCGCCGAAGGCGGCCAGCTTGGTGCAGGCGGCCATGAAAGCGGTCACCGCCGTCGGCGCGCCCTGGTAGACGTCGGGCTGCCAGGAGTGGAACGGTGCCGCACCGACCTTGAACAGCAGGCCCACGCTCAGCATGCCGATCCCACCGAGCAGCAGCGCCGAGCTGCCGGTGCGGTTGCTCACCGCCTGGTCGATGCCGGCCATTGTGAACGACCCGGCGTAGCCGTAGACGAGCGCGATGCCGTAGAGGAAGAACGCGGAGGAGAACGCGCCGAGCAGGAAGTACTTGACCGCCGCCTCCTGGCTGATCAACCGGCGCCGCCGGGCCAGCCCGCACAGCAGGTACAGCGGAAGGCTCAGCACCTCGAGTGCCACGAACATCGTCAGCAGGTCGTTGGCGGCGGGGAACAGCATCATGCCGCCGACGGCGAACATCACCAGCGGGAACACCTCGGTGTGCTCGATGCCCTGGGTGGACGCCGCCCGCTCCGCCTCGGTCCCTGGCAACGCGGCCGCCTGCCCGGCGAACGCGGTGACCCCGCCCTCCAGCCGACGCTCGGCGAACAACATCACCGAGACGACCGAGAACAGCAGCAGCAGGCCCCACAGGAACACGGTCGGCCCGTCGACGGCGAGACCGCCCTCGGCGGCCACCAGCCCACGAGCCGGTACGGTTCCCGGTGCCTCCTGCAGGTTGCCGGCCACCAGCACCGTCCCGACGAGGGCGGCCACCAGCGCGCCCAGGGCCAGCACCACCTGCACCTGGTAGCGCAGGCGCCGACCCAGGACGGCCTCGACGACGACGCCGAGCAGCGCCGCACCGAAGACGATCAACACCGGGTAGAGCGTCGCGTACTCGATGGTCGGGGCGGTGAAGGTGATGTCGGTCGGCACGGTCACGGCGTGGACCCCTCGCTGCTGGCCTCGACCGGGACGCCGGGTGATGGGTCGCTGACCCCGACGTGCTGCAACGTAGCGTCGACCGAGGGGTTGATCACGTCGAGCAGCGGCTGCGGGAAGAATCCGGCGCCGATGATCAGCGCGACCAGCGGTGTCAGCGCGGCCACCTCGCGGATGCCGAGATCGCGGATCATCGCGTTGTCCGGCCGCAACGGCCCGGTCATGGTGCGCTGGTACATGAGCAAGATGTAGAGCGCGGCGAGCACCGTGCCCAACGTGGCGAGGACGCCGGCCGGCACCGAGTGGGTGAACGTCCCGGCCAGCACGAGGAACTCGCTGACGAACGGGGCCAGGCCAGGCAGCGACAAGCTGGACAGGCCCGCGACCATGAACACGCCGGCGAGCATCGGGGCGATCTTCTGGACGCCGCCGTAGTCGGAGATCCGCTTCGAGCCGTGCCTGCTGATCAGGAAGCCGGTGACGAGGAACAACGCAGCGGTCGACATGGCGTGGTTGAACATGTAGAGCGTCGACCCGGAGGCCGACTGCGAGGTGAAGGCGAAGATCCCGAGCACGATGAAACCGAAGTGTGAGACCGACGTGTACGCGATCAGCCGCCGGATGTCGTCCTGGCCGATCGCCAGCAGCGCACCGTAGAGGACCGAGAAGACGGCCAGCGCGATGACCACCGGACTCGCCCACCGCGAGGCCTCCGGGAACAGCCCGAGACACCAGCGGATCATCCCGAAGGTGCCGATCTTGTCGAGCACGCTGACCAGCAGCACCGAGGTGCCGGTCGTCGCCTCGCTGGCCGCGTCGGGCAACCAGGTGTGCACCGGCCACAGCGGTGCCTTGATCGCGAACGCTATGAAGAAGCCGAGGAACAGCCAGCGCCCGGTCGACTCGCTCATCGGCACCTGGACCAGATCGCTCAGCAGGTAGCTCGGAGCGCCGGCGCGGGCGGACACGACGAACAGGCCGACCACGGAGGCGAGCATCAGCAGCCCGCCCAGCAGCGAGTAGAGCAAAAACTTCACTGCCGCGTAGGAGCGCTGAGCGCCGCCGAAGCCGCCGATGAGGAAGTAGATCGGAATCAGCGTCGCCTCGAACAAGACGTAGAACAAGAACACGTCGGTCGCGGCGAACACACCGATCGCCAACCCTTCCAGGGCCAGCATCCACGCGAAGTAGGAGTTCGTGCTCCAACGGCCGTGCTCGCCGTCGCGCCAGGAGGCGAGCATCACCACCGGCGAGATGATCACCGTCATCAGCACCAGCGTCAGGCCGATGCCGTCGACGCCGAGCGCGTAGTGGGCTCCGAAAGCGGTGATCCAGTCGTGGGTCTCGGTGAACTGCATCCCCGCGCCAGGGGAGTATTGCAGAGCCATCACCACGGTCAGCACCAGCGGAACTCCGCTCAGCGCGAGCGCCACCGTCTGGGGCAGTGTGCCGCGGCGGGGCAGCAGCAGCACGACGACGGCGCCCACCAGGGGCACCGCGCCGATCACGGTCAGCCAGGGGAAGCTCATGTCAGGTTCACCGCCAGCAGGGACAGCACAACCAGCACGACTCCACCGAGCATGGCGAGCGCGTACGAGCGGACGTAGCCGGTCTGGAAGCGTCGCACCCGGCCCGACGTGCCGCCGATCAGCGCCGCCAGCCCGTTGACGGCGCCGTCGATCCCCCGGTTGTCCGCGAAGACCATCGACCGGGTCAGGTACTGCCCAGGCCGCATGAACGCCGCCTCGTTGAAGGCGTCGCCGTAGAGGTCGCGGCGCGCCGCACGGGTCGCGAACGAGCCAACCGGCGCCCGCACCGGCACCCTGCTCCGTGCGTACATGACCCAGGCGACGGCGACGCCAGCCAGCACGACAGCGAAGATGACCGCGTTGAGCAACAGCGCCGGCAGCGCCCCGTTGGGGGCGACCTCCGGCCCGACCACCGGCTCGAGCCAGCCGACTATCCAGTTCCCGGCGAGCAGGACCCCGCCGAGCGCGCTCGCCGCGGCCAGCACGACCAGCGGGACCGTCATCACGGCAGGGGACTCGTGCGGGTGCACCTCGTCCTGCCAGCGCTTGTCTCCGAAGAACGTCATCAGCATCAGCCGGGTCATGTAGAAAGCCGTGATGCCGGCGCCGAGCAGCGCACCCAGCCCCACGACCCAGTTGTCGGCGAAGGCGGCCTCGATGATGCGGTCCTTGCTCCAGAAACCGGAGAAGCCGGGGAAGCCGATGATCGCCAGATAGCCCATCGCGAACGTGAAGAACGTGATGGGCAGCGCCTTGCGCAGCGCCCCGTAGTGCCGCATGTCGACGTCGTCGGCCATGCCGTGCATGACCGAACCGGCGCCCAGGAACAGGTTGGCCTTGAAGAAGCCGTGGGTGAGCAGGTGGAAGATCGCGAACGCGTAGCCCGCCGGGCCGATGCCGGCGGCCAGCATCATGTAGCCGATCTGGCTCATCGTCGAGCCGGCCAGCGCCTTCTTGATGTCGTCCTTGGCACATCCGATCACCGCGCCGAACAGCAGGGTGACCAGACCGACCAGCACCACCGCGGTCGACGCGACCGCGGTCGTGTCGAAGATGTAGTTCGAGCGGACCACCAGGTAGACCCCGGCAGTGACCATCGTCGCCGCGTGGATCAGCGCCGACACCGGAGTGGGGCCTTCCATCGCGTCGAGCAGCCAGCTCTGCAGCGGCACCTGTGCCGACTTGCCGCAGGCGGCCAGCAGCAGCAGCAACCCCAGCACGGTCTGGGTGGCCGAGGACGCCGAACCGATGCCGGCGGCCACCCCGACGAAGGTGAACGAGTTGAACGTGGCGAACATCAGCATGATCGCCAGCGCCATCCCGACATCGCCCACCCGGTTGACGATGAAGGCCTTCTTGGCCGCTATCGCGGCGGAGTCCTTGTGCTGCCAGAAGCCGATCAACAGGTACGAGGCGAGGCCGACGCCCTCCCAGCCGAGGAACAGTGCCAGGTAGTTGTCGGCCAGCACCAGCGTGAGCATCGCGGCGATGAAGAGGTTGAGGTAGGCGAAGAACCGGCGGCGGCGCTCGTCGTGTGCCATGTAACCGATCGAATAGATGTGGATCAGCGATCCGACTCCGGTGATCAGCAGCACGAACACCGCGGACAGCGGGTCGTAGAGGAGGCCCAGGTCGACCCGGAACGCTCCGGCCTCGAACCAGGTGTACAACGTCTGCCCGACCGCGCGCTGCTCCGGGGCCCGGCCGAGCAGCTGCACGAACATGGCGACGCCGATCGCGAACGAGGCAAGCGGCGCGAGCGTTCCGAGCAGGTGCCCCCAGCGGTCGGTGCGCCGACCCCCCACGAGCAGCAGCGCGGCACTGCCCAGCGGGATCGCCACCAGCACCCACGCCAGCGCGAACACGCCGTCGGCGTTGACAACGTCAGGCACGGTCCATCGCTCCTCAGTACTTCAGCAGGCTGGCGTCATCGACCGAGGCCGAGCGTCGGGTGCGGAAGATCGACACGATGATCGCGAGGCCGACGACGACCTCGGCGGCGGCGACGACCATGACGAAGAAGGCCGCGATCTGGCCGTCGAGCTGACCGTGGACCCGGGAGAAGGTGACGAAAGCCAGGTTGGTCGCGTTGAGCATCAGCTCGACAGACATGAACACGACAATCGCGTTGCGCCGCACGAGCACGCCGACGGCGCCGATGGTGAACAGCAGCGCCGACAAGGTGAGGAACGGGGTGGCGCTCATGGGGATCCCTCCCGGTTCGTGCCGGGTCCAGCGAGGCTCTGCTCGCCGGCCATCTGCTCGAGGGTCCGGTCGACCTCTCCCACCAGCGCCGGTCGCACGTCGCCCCGCGCCCGCAGCGAGCGGGACAGCGACAACGCAGAGGTGGTGCCGTCGGGCAGCAGGGCGGGGGTGTCCACGGCGTTGTGCCGCGCGTAGACCCCCGGGGTGGGGAGTGGACCGAGCGGTTTGCCGCTCTGCGCGTAGTCACGCAGCCGCTGCTCGGACAGGTCACGTTGGGTCGGCTTGGGGCTGAGCCGCTCCTGGTGTGCCAGCACCATGGCGCCCAGCACCGCGGTGATCAGCAGCGCACTGGTCACCTCGAAGGCGAAGACGTACCTGGAGAACAGCAGGGTGGCCACCCCCTGCACGTTGCCCTGGGCGTTGGCCGAGTCGAGGCCGACTATCGCGCCGACCGAGGTCTGTGCGACGCCGAGCGCGATCGTGACGCCGAAGGCCAGACCGAGCACGACGGCCAGCAGCCGCTGACCCTTGATGGTCTCCACGACGGAGTCGGAGGAGTCCACACCGACGAGCATCAGCACGAACAGGAACAGCATGAGGATCGCACCGGTGTAGACGATGATCTGGACCGCGAACAGGAAGGGCGCGTCCTGGACCGCGTACATCACCGCCAGCGACACCATGATGACCGCCAGCAGGAGCGCGGAGTGCACGGCCTTGCGCGAGACCACCATGCCCAGCGCCGCGGCGACCATGATCGGTGCGAGCACCCAGAAGGCGATCACGCGGTGCTCCCCTGCCCGGTGGGGGCGCTGCTCGGCTCGGGAGCCGCCGCGTCGCCGGCGTAGTAGTCGTGCTCACTCTCCCCGAGCAGCATCGGGTGCGGTGGCAGCTCCATCCCGGGCAGCAGCGGGGCGAGCAGGTCAGCCTTCTCGTAGATCAGTGCCGCCCGGCTGTTGTCAGCGAGCTCGTACTCGTTGGTCATCGTGAGCGCCCGGGTGGGGCAGGCCTCGATGCACAGTCCGCACAGGATGCAGCGCAGGTAGTTGATCTGGTAGACGCGGCCGTAGCGCTCACCGGGGCTGTAGCGCTCCTCAGGTGAGTTGGACGCTCCCTGCACGTAGATGGCGTCGGCCGGACAGGCCCAGGCGCACAGCTCGCAGCCGATGCACTTCTCGAGACCGTCGGGCCAGCGGTTGAGCTGATGGCGACCGTGGAAGCGTGGCGCCGTCGGCTTCTTCTCGTAGGGGTACTGCTCGGTGACGACCTTGCGGAACATCGTCCGGAAGGTCACGCCGAAGCCGGCGACCGGATCCCACATCGTCTCCTTGAGGCTAGCCACGCGGGTCCTCCTCGGCGGTGGTGGTGCCGGTGGTGATGCTTGTGGTGGTAGCCAGCTCCGCTGGCACCGTGACAATCTCCTCGGGCAGGCGCTGGCCCGGCATCGGGGGCACCGGGTAGCCACCGGCAAAGGCGTCGAAGCGCTCATCGTCGGCCCGCTCCGGCGACTGGTCGCGCTCGGGGATGAACGCGGTCAGCAGCAGCACCGCGACCGCGACCCCGGCGACGATCAGCAGGGTGCGGGAGTTGAAGTCCCCGCTGGAGCGGATCAGACGGACCAGCGCGACGCCGACTGTCCAGACCAGCGAGACCGGGATCAGCACCTTCCATCCGAGCTTCATGAACTGGTCGTAGCGCAGCCTCGGCAGCGTTCCGCGCAGCCAGATGAACACGAAGATGAACGCCATCAGCTTGCCGAGGAACCACAACACCGGCAGGTAACCGGTGTTGGAGCCGTCCCACAGGGAGATCGGCCACGGCGCCCGCCAACCGCCGAGGAACATGGTCGTGGCCAGCGCCGAGACGGTCACCATGTTGACGTACTCGGCGAGGAAGAACAGGGCGAACTTCAGCGACGAGTACTCGGTGTGGAAGCCGCCCACGAGCTCGCCCTCGGCCTCGGCGAGGTCGAAGGGCGCCCGGTTGGTCTCCCCCACCATGGAGACCATGTAGATCAGGAACGACGGCAGCAGCGGCAGCGCGAACCAGATGTTGGCCGCCTGGGCGGCGACGATCCCGGACATCGACATGGTGCCCGCGTACATGAACACAGCGACCAGCGACAGGCTCATCGCGACCTCGTAGGAGATCACCTGCGCGCTCGAGCGCAAGCCCCCCAGCAGCGCGTAGGTCGAGCCCGACGACCAGCCGGCGAGCACGATGCCGTAGACCCCCACCGAGGCCACCGCGAGGATGTAGAGCACGCCCACCGGGAGGTCGGTGAGCTGCAGCGGGGTGGAGGTGTCGGTGAACGGGATCCGCACCACCGGGCCGAGCGGGATCACCGCCCAGGCGATGAACGCCGGGATGGTGGAGAGCACCGGCGCGACTATGTAGACCACCTTGTCGGCGCTCTTGGGGATGATGTCTTCCTTCAGGGCGAGCTTGACCCCGTCGGCCAGGCTCTGCAGCAGCCCGAAGGGACCGTGGACGTTGGGGCCGATCCGGTGTTGCATGCGGGCCACGACCCGGCGCTCGAACCAGATGTTGAACAGGGTCAGCACGACCAGCAGCACGAACACCGCAACTGCCTTGATGATCACGGCCCACCAGGGGTCGTGGCCGAAGGCCGACAGGGTGTCGACGGCGGTGGAGAACCCGCCGATCAGCACGGTTGTTGCGGTCACTGGGCACCTCTCTCCACGCCGACCTGCTGCCCGGCACCGACTCCGAGCAGCCCGGCCAGGTTGACCCCGCCCGAGTTGTGCGGCGCCCACACGACACCGTCGGGCAGGTCGGCCACCTCGGTCGGCAGCGCCACCGCGCCCTTCTTCGTGCGCAGCACCACCTCGGCGCCCGCTCGGAGCTCGAGGGCGTCCAGCATGCTCTGCGGGACCCGCGCCACGATCTTGCGGGCGGTGGCCGCGAGGTAGGGATCACCCTGCTGGAGGCGGCCGTCGTCGAGCAGCTGCCGCCAGGTCGACAGCACGGCGGTGCCGGCGCTCGGCGCGTCGACAGGTCGGGCCTCGACCCGCGGAGCTGGCTCGCGCGCTCCGTCCCAGGGACCGAGCTGGACCATCTCGGCGCGCGTCTGCTCCACGGTGCGGAAGCCAAGGCCATCGGCCAGCTCCTCGGCGACCCCGGCCAGCACCCGCAGGTCGGGCAACGCGCCGGTGTCGCGCAGGACGCACTCGAAGGGACGGACGCGACCTTCCCAGTCGACGTAGAGCCCCGACTTCTCCGCGGCGGCGGCAACCGGGAACACCACGTCGGCCCGCGCACTCACCTCGCTGGCGAGCAGCTCGAGGCTGACCACGAAGCCGGCCCGCCCGACCGCAGCCAGGGCCGCGCCGGGATCGGGCAGGTCGGCGAGCTCGACGCCGCCAACGACCAGCGCGGTCAGCTCGCCGGCCAGCACCGCCGCGACGATGCCGTCGGTGTCTCGACCAGCAGTAGCGGGCAGCGACCCGACCCGCCAGGCGGCCGCCACGTCGGCGCGGGCGGAGGCGTCGGCTACCGGTCGGCCACCTGGCAGCAGGTTGGGCAGGCAGCCCGCTTCGACCGCCCCGCGCTCCCCGGCCCGCCGGGGGACCCACGCGAGCTTCGCGCCCGTACGCGCGGCCAGGTCGGCCGCGGCGCTGAGCGCACCGGGGGAACCGGCCAGCCGTTCGCCGACCAGGATCACGCCCCCGCCGTCCAGGGCGACCTCGGAGCGTGCTGCCAGCTCGGTCAGCGCACGGGCCTCGTCACCCGGCCTCGTCCGTACCAGCGTCCCACCGACCTTGTCCAGGCCACGGGTGGTGTGGCTGGCCACCGCGTACACCCGGGTGCCGCGCTGCCGGAACGCCTTGCGCAGCCTCAGGAACACGATCGGTGACTCGTCCTCGGGCTCGAGGCCGGCAAGCACGACCGTGGAGGCTCGCTCGAGGTCTGCGTAGGTCACGCTCAGGTGCGTTGCCGCGACCGTCGAGGCCAGGAAGCTCGCCTCCTCCGCCGAGTGGACCCGGGCCCGGAAGTCGATGTCGTTGGTGCCGAGGACCGCACGCGCGAACTTCGCGTAGGCGTAGGCGTCCTCGCCGGTCAGCCGGCCGCCGGTCAGCACACCGACCCGGCCCCGCGCGGCGGCCAGGCCCCGCGCGGCTGCGATGAAGGCCTCGGGCCACGACGCCGGGCCCAGCTCACCGGTGCCCGGGTCGCGGACCATCGGGTGGGTCAGCCGGTCGGCCGAGCGGGGGTAGAGGAAGGCGAAGCGACCCTTGTCGCAGTTCCACTCCTCGTTGACGGCCGGGTCGTCGCCGGCCAGCCGCCGGGTGACCTTGCCGCGCCGGTGGTCCACGCGCAGGGCACAGCCGGAGGCGCAGTGCTCACACACGCTCGGGCTGCTCACCAGGTCGAACGGGCGGGCCCGGAACCGGTAGGCGGCGCTGGTCAGGGCGCCGACCGGGCAGATCTGGATCGTGTTGCCCGAGAAGTACGACTCGAACGGCTCCCGCTCGTAGATCGCCACCTGCATCAGCGCCCCGCGCTCGGCGAACGCGATGAACGGGTCGCCGGCGACCTGCTCGGAGAAGCGGGTGCAGCGGGCGCACAGCACGCAGCGCTCCCGGTCCAGCAGCACCTGCGCGCTCACGTTGATCGGCTTGGGGAAGGTCCGCTTGACCTCGTGGAAGCGGGTCTCACCGCGCCCGTGCGTCAGCGCCTGGTTCTGCAGCGGGCACTCACCGCCCTTGTCGCAGACCGGGCAGTCGAGTGGGTGGTTGATGAGCAGGAACTCCATGTTGCCGTGCTGCGCCTTGTCGGCAACCGGCGACGTGACCTGGGTCTTGACCACCATGCCCTCGGCCACCGGCAGGGTGCATGACGCCTGCGGCTTGGGGAACGGCCGGCCGTTGCCCGCGTCGGTGACCTCGACCAGGCACTGGCGGCAGGCACCGATGGGCTCCAGCAGCGGGTGGTCGCAGAAGCGCGGGATCTCGACCCCGATCAGCTCGGCCGCCCGGATCACCAGCGTGTCCTTGGGGACGGCGACCTGCACATCGTCGATGGTCACGTTGACCAGCTCGACCGCAGCGACCTCCGCGCCGGCGCCGGGGGACTTCGCGGAGTCGGACGTCATGGTCATCGGTGTGCTCCGACGGCAGCGGGCACGGGTGGGACGGTGGCGAACAGGGTGGAGGCCTGCGGGTCGAACGGGCAGCCGCCCTCGGTGAGGTGCGCGATGTACTCGTCGCGGAAGAACTGGATGGAGGACGTGATCGGGCTCGTGGCACCGTCACCGAGGGCGCAGAACGCACGGCCGAGAATGTTGTCACACAGGTCCAGCAGCACGTCGAGGTCGGCCTCGGAGCCGGCGCCGTCCTCGAGGCGCTGCAAGGTCTGCACCAGCCACCAGGTGCCCTCGCGGCAAGGGGTGCACTTCCCGCAGGACTCGTGCCGGTAGAACTCGGTCCAGCGCAGCACCGAACGCACCACGCAGGTGGTCTCGTCGAAGATCTGCAGTGCCTTGGTGCCTAGCATGCTGCCGACGCCTGCGACGCCTTCGTAGTCCAGCGGCACGTCGAGGTGCTCATCGGTGAGGATCGGCGTCGACGAACCACCGGGAGTCCAGAACTTCAGCGTGTGGCCCTCGCGCACGCCGCCACCGAGGTCGAGCAGCTCGCGCAAGGTGATGCCCAGCGGCGCCTCGTACTGCCCAGGTGTCGTCACGTGTCCGGACAGCGAGTAGATGGTCATCCCCTTGGACTTCTCCGTGCCCATGCCGGCGAACCACTCAGCGCCGCCGTTGATAATGCACGGCACCGACGCGATCGACTCGACGTTGTTGATGACGGTCGGGCAGGCGTACAGCCCGGCCACCGCGGGGAAGGGGGGCCGCAGCCGGGGCTGGCCGCGGCGCCCCTCGAGCGAGTCGAGCATCGCGGTCTCCTCCCCGCAGATGTACGCTCCCGCGCCGGCGTGGACGGTCAGCTCGAGGTCGAAACCGGACCCGTGGATGTCCTTGCCGAGGTGACCGGCCCGGTAGGCCTCCTCGACCGCGCGCTGCAGCCGGCGCACGACGTGCAGCACCTCGCCACGCACGTAGATGAACGCGTGGCCGGCCCGGATGGCGTAGCACGAGATGATCGTGCCCTCGACCAGGGTGTGCGGGGTCGCCATCATCAGCGGGATGTCCTTGCACGTCCCCGGCTCGGACTCGTCGGCGTTGACGACCAGGTAGTGCGGTTTGGGCGGCTCCCCCTCCTTGGCCTGCGGGATGAAGCTCCACTTCATGCCGGTGGGGAAGCCGGCGCCGCCGCGCCCACGCAGGCCGGAGTCCTTGACCATCCCGATGACGTCGTCCGGGCTCATCGCCAGCGCCTTGTCGAGCGCGCCGTAGCCGCCTCGCCGCTGGTAGGCACGCAGCGTCCATGCCCGGTCGACGTCCCAGTCGTCGGTCAGCACCGGTGTGAGGGTGTCGGTCACGGCTGCTTCCCCTCGCCGTTCGTCGGAGCCGCGCCGGTTCGCACCGCGGCCGGGTCGGGAGCCCGCCAGCCGCGCTCCCTGGCGATGGCGAGCCCGGCCAGGGACGCGGGCCCAGCGGTCGGCCCCTCGTCGGCTCGGTCGTCGGGGAAGCCGGCGAGTACCCGCTCGGCGGCGCGCCAGGTGACCACCTGCGGGCCACGGGTGGAGCGCACGGGTCGCCCGGCACACAGGTCCTCGACCAGCTGCACAGCCGACTCCGGAGTCGCGTTGTCGAAGAACTCCCAGTTGACCATCAGCACCGGCGCGTAGTCGCAGGCTGCGTTACACTCCACGTGTTCCAGCGTCACGCGCCCGTCGTCGGTGGTCTCGTCGTTGCCGATACCGAGGTGGTCCTTGAGGCGGGCGAAGATCTCGTCACCGCCCATGACCGCGCACAGCGTGTTGGTGCAGACCCCGACGTGGTAGTCGCCGATCGGGCGACGCTTGTACATGGTGTAGAAGGTGGCGACCCCGGACACCTCCGCCGTGCTCATCTCGAGCACCGCGGCGCAGGCCTCGATGCCGGCCGGGGCGACATAGCCCTCGACCGCCTGTACGAGGTGCAGCATCGGCAGTAGCGCCGAGCGGGGGTGTGGGTAGCGCAGGGCGATCTCGCGCAGCTCGGCGACTACCTCCGGCGCCATTGCCGGCGTGCCGGGGGCCCGGCTGGTCGAGGTCGCGATCGCGGTGTCGCCGGCCTCGTTGTCGCTCGTCGACACCTCGCCGCCGGCGGGAATGGGACTCATCGGGACGTCACTCATCTGTCCACGCCACCCATCACGGGGTCCAGGCTGGCGACGGCGACGATCACGTCGGCGACCATGCCGCCCTCGGCCATCACCGAGGTGGCCTGCAGGTTGACGAACGACGGGTCGCGGAAGTGGGCCCGGTAGGGCCGGGTGCCGCCGTCGGACACGACGTGGCACGACAGCTCGCCGCGGGGCGACTCGACGCTCGAGTACGCCTGGCCGGCCGGGACCCGGAAGCCCTCGGTGACCAGCTTGAAGTGGTGGATCAAGGCCTCCATCGACTCGTCCATGATGTGCCGGATGTGGTCCAGGGAGTTGCCCATGCCGTCGGAGCCGATCGACAGCTGCGCCGGCCAGGCGATCTTCTTGTCGCCGACCATGACCGGCGCGCCCTCGAGCGTGGCCAGCCGGTCGGCGCACTGCTCGACGATCCGCAGTGACTCCCACATCTCGGCCAGCCGGATCCGGAAGCGGCCGTAGGCGTCGCAGGTGTCCCAGGTGGGCACGTCGAACTCGTAGTCCTGGTAGCCCCAGTACGGCTGGGTCTTGCGCAGGTCCCACGGGTAGCCCGTGGACCGCAGCACCGGACCGGTGATCCCGAGCGCCAGGCAGCCGGCCAGGTCGAGGTATCCGACGTCGACCAGGCGGCCCTTGAAGACCGGGTTGGCGTTGCAGAGGTCCGCGTACTCAGGCAGCCGCTTGGTCATCAGTGCCAGGAAGTCACGCACCCGGTCCAGCGCGCCCGGTGGCAGGTCCTGGGCAACACCTCCCGGCCGGATGAAGGCGTGGTTCATGCGCAGGCCGGTGATCAGCTCGAACAGGTCGAGCACGAGCTCCCGCTCTCGGAAACCGATGGTCATGACCGTCAGCGCGCCGATCTCCATGCCGCCGGTGGCGATGGCCACCAGGTGGGAGGAGATGCGGTTGAGCTCCATGAGCAGCACCCGCATCACCAGTGCCTTCTCGGGCACCTCGTCGCTGATCCCCAGCAGCTTCTCGACGCCCATCACGTAGGCGCCCTCGTAGTGGAACGGGCTGAGATAGTCCATCCGGGTGCAGAACGTGACGCCCTGCGTCCAGTTGCGGTACTCCATGTTCTTCTCGATGCCGGTGTGCAGGTAGCCGATGCCGCAGCGGGCCTCGGTCACCGTCTCACCCTCGAGCTCGAGGATCAGCCGCAGCACGCCGTGGGTCGACGGGTGCTGGGGGCCCATGTTGACGACGACCCGCTCCTCCTCGGCCTCGGCGATGCCGGCGACCACGGAGTCCCAGTCCTGTCCGGTGACGGTGAAGACCCGGCTGGCACCGGTATCGCCGGTGGAAGTGGCGTAGGGGTCGGTGGCGTCGGGGTCGGTGGCGGTGTGCGATCCCATCAGTTGTAGACCCTCCGCTCGTCCGGCGGCGGAATCGTCGCACCCTTGTACTCGACCGGAATGCCACCCAGGGGGTAGTCCTTGCGCTGCGGGTGCCCCGGCCAGTCGTCGGGCATCTCGATCCGGGTCAGCGCCGGGTGCCCGTCGAAGACGATGCCGAAGAAGTCGTAGGTCTCGCGCTCGTGCCAGTCGGCGGTCGGGTAGACGCTCACCACCGACGGGATGTGCGGGTCGGCGTCAGGGGTCACCACCTCGAGCCGGATCCGCCGGTTGTGGGTCATCGACAGCAGGTGGTAGACCGCGTGCAGCTCCCGGCCGGCGTCGGTGGGGTAGTGGACCCCGGACACGCCGCTGCACATCTCGAAGCGCAGGTTGGCGTCGTCGCGCAGCATGCCCACGACCGAGAGCAGGTGCGCACGGCGGATGAAGAACGTGATCTCCCCCCGGTCGACCACCACCTTCTCGATCGCACCGCCGTCGGACGGCGAGTCCAGCTCGCCGACGACCAAGCCCGCCAGCCGGTCGGCGATCTCGTCGAAGTCCCCGCCGTAGGGGCGCTGCGACGGCCCGGGCATGACGACCGGTCGCTGCAGACCGCCGTAGCCCGAGGTGTCGCCGGTCCCGTGGGTCCCGAACATGCCGTGCCGGACGTCGACCACCTCGACCCGGGTGCCGGCGGCGCCGGGATCCACGGGCAGCGTGTTCTCCGGCCACCGCTCCTGGGCGTCGGACGGTTGTAGGTCCGCGTGCGGGGTGGTGCCCACCGCCGGCTCCTGGGCCCCGGTCGGACGGTCGCCCATCAGGTCGTCGGAGCTCACCGCGTCGTCGGAGCCCTTGCCGCGGGGGGTGTGGTCGCTCACCGCAGGAGCCCCAACCGGTCGGGGGTGGGCACCGCCGCCAGCGCCAGCTCCTCGTCGGCCTCTACCTGCGCCGAGCGGTGCGCGCCGAGCTTGCTGTGCTGGATCTGCTCGTGCAGCTTGAGGATCGCGTCGATCAGCATCTCCGGACGCGGTGGGCACCCCGGCAGATAGATGTCGACCGGGACCACGTGGTCCACGCCCTGCACGATCGCGTAGTTGTTGAACATCCCGCCCGAGCTGGCGCAGACGCCCATCGCTAGCACCCACTTGGGGTTCGGCATCTGGTCGTAGATCTGGCGCAGCACCGGTGCCATCTTGTTGCTGACCCGCCCGGCGACGATCATCAGGTCGGCCTGGCGCGGCGAGGCGCGGAAGACCTCCATGCCGAAGCGGCCGAGGTCGTAGCGCGGTCCACCGCTGGTCATCATCTCGATCGCGCAGCAGGCCAGCCCGAACGTCGCCGGCCACAACGAGGCCTTGCGGAAGTAACCCGCGATGCCCTCGACGCTCGACAGCAGCACCCCGCTCGGCAGCTTCTCCTCGATGCCCATGTGTCCGCTCCTCAGCTCAGTGCGGGCTCGCCGCTCGGTGCCACGTCGCGCCCGATCGCGCCATCAGTCCCACTCGAGGCCGCCGCGGCGCCAGACGTACGCGTAGGCGATGAAGACGGTGGCGATGAACAGGATCATCTCGACCAGCCCGAACCAGCCGAGCGCGTCGAAGGCGACGGCGAACGGGTACAAGAAGATGATCTCGATGTCGAAGACGATGAACAGCATCGCGGTGATGAAGTACTTCACCGGGAACCGGCCACCCCCCACCGGCTGCGGCGTCGGCTCGATGCCGCACTCGTAGGAGTCCAGGCGGGCCCGGTTGTAGCGCCGGGGACCCGACAACCAGCTGGCGGCAACCGAGAAGATCGCGAAGCCACCGCCGAGCAGGCCGAGCACGAGGATCGGCACATACGCGTTCACGGCCTGGCCTCCCCTCTCCTGTCGGGCACCGACGCCTGCGGCGCGGGCAGTTCGACATCCTATGTCGGGGACAGCAGTGCCCCGACGCCGAGTCGATGGTCGTCTCAGGCAGCCGGAGCCACCTTCGACAGGGCGTTGATGATCTTGTCGCTGGTGTCGCCGTCGCGAGGATCGGTCAGGTTGGCCAGCAGCTTGAGGGTGAACTTCATGAGGCGCTCGTGGTGCAGTCCGTGCTGAGTGGCAGCCTTCATCACTGCTGGGTTGCCGATCAGCTTCACGAACACCCGACCGAGCGTGTAGTAGCCGCCGTAACGGGCGTCGAGCGCGGCCGGGTATGCCCGCAGTGCCCGGTCGCGTTGGTCGGCCGGTCGTCCGAGCGACTGCACTATGCACTCCGCGGCCATCTCGCCGGACTCCAGCGCGTAGGCGATGCCCTCCCCGTTGAACGGGTTGACCATGCCCCCGGCATCGCCGACCAGGAGCAGGCCGCCCTGATAGTGCGGCTTGCGGTTGAAGCCCATGGGCAGCGCCGCGCCCCGCACCTCAGCGGTCCGGTTGGGCTCCCGGAACCCCCACCGCTCGGGAGTGTTGTCCAGCCACGTGCGCAGCAGCGACTTGTAGTCGACGGTCCCGAAGGCGCTGGAGGTGTTGAGGATGCCGAGCCCCACGTTGACCGTGCCGTCGCCGACCCCGAAGATCCAGCCATAGCCGGGCAGCAGCGCACTTCGGCCGGGCTCGCCGGCCCACAGCTCAAGCCACGACTCGAGCCAGTCGTCGTTGTGGCGTGGGCTCGTGTAGTACGTCCGGACCGCAACGCCCATCGGTCGGTCATCGCGCTTGCCCACCCCCAGCGCCAGCGCCAGCCGGGCCGAGTTGCCGTCGGCGGCCACCACGACCGGCGCGGTGTAGGTGACCTCTGCGCCGGCTTTGTGCCCGGCCTCGTCGACCGGCCGGGCCCGGACGCCCACGACCTCGCCGGTGCGCTCGGCCAGGACCGGGCCGGTCACCGCGGTGCGCTCGAGCAGCCGCGCGCCCGTCTTCTGGGCGTGCCGCGCCACGATGTCGTCGAAGTCGAGCCGGGTGCGTACCAGGCCGTAGCCGGGATAGTCGGCGAGGTCTGGCCACGGCAGCTCGAGGGTGGTGTCCCCACCCACGATCCGCAGACCCCGGTTCCTGATCCAGCCGGAGGTCTCCAGGTCAATGCCCATGCGTAGCAGCTGGCGCACAGCCCGGGGGGTCAACCCGTCACCGCACACCTTCTCCCGGGGGAACGCGGCCTTCTCCAGCAGCAGCACGTCGACGCCGGAGCGAGCCAGGTGGTGCGCGGTCGCCGCGCCCGCCGGACCGGCGCCGACGACTATGACGTCGGCGGTCCGTTCGTCGGCAGTCGTCCCGGTCGGCATTCGGTTCCTTGGTAGAACGGCTTGGTCCATGACGGAGAACGCTGTAGGGGGCGGCGCTCGTGAAAAACTTCACGAAGTCCAGCGCGATAAGTCTAGGCCGAAGCCCCGGCGCTAGCCAACGCTGCGCCCACGGCAGTGCGGTCAAGACAGTGCGGTCAAGACAGAGCGGTCAGTCGGGCCGGTGCGCGTGGTGCAGCGCCACGATCCCGCCGCTGAGATTGGTCCACGTCACGTCGACCCACCCGGCGGCGGCGATCCGCTCCGCCAGGCCGTCCTGGTCCGGCCAGGCCCGCACTGACTCGGCAAGGTAGACGTAGGCGTCCGGGCTGCTCGAGACGCGCCGGGCCACCGCCGGCAACGCCCGGACCAGGTACTCGGAGTAGGCCCGGCGGAACGGCGCCCACGTGGGCGCGCTGAACTCGCAGACCACGAGCCGGCCCCCCGGCCGGGTCACGCGTCGCATCTCGGCCAGCGCAGCGCTCGGGTCGGCCACGTTGCGCAAACCGAAGGAGATCGTCACCACCTCGAAGGTCGCGTCCGCGAACGGCAGCCGGGTGGCGTCGCCGGCGGTGAACGGCAGGTTTGGCCACACCCGCTTCCCCACCGTGAGCATGCCCAGCGAGAAGTCGCACGGCACCACCGTCGCGCCGGCGGTCGCGAACGGGACGCTGGACGTGCCGGTGCCGGCGGCCAGGTCGAGGATGCGCTCACCGGTCCGAGGGGCGACCATCGCCGTCACCCGCCGGCGCCACCGACGGTCCTGGCCGAGCGACAGCAGGTCGTTGGACAGGTCGTAGCGCGCCGCCACCGCATCGAACATCGCGGCCACCTCGTGCGGCTGCTTGTCCAGGCGCGCACGGGTCACCCCCTCACCCTCGCATGCCGGCATCCGTCGCTGAGGCCGAGCCGTACGCTGGCCGGCGATGAGCACGCTTCGTTCCGCACCCGTGGATTTCCCGTCGGTGGTGGTCCGCACCGCGCCGATCGGCGACCCTGGTCCGCTGCTGCGGCTGCTGCCCGAGGCCGAGTCCCTCGCCTGGTTGCGACGTGGGCAGGGCCTCGTGGGGTGGGGGTGTGCGGCGCGCGTCGAGACCGCAGGTCGGTCCCGGTTCGCCGACGCCCATGACTGGTGGCGCTCGCTCGCCGGCCGCGCCGTGGTGCGTGACGAGCTCGGCGTGCCGGGTACCGGCCTGGTGGCGTTCGGCTCGTTCTCCTTCGCCGACGACTCGGCCGACTCCTCGGGGCTCGTGCTGCCCGAGGTGGTGGTCGGTCACCGGGTCGTCGACGGGGAGCCCCGGTGGTGGGTGACCACGGTCGCGGTGGACGCGATCGCTCCCGCGCCGCGCTTGGCAGCCAGCTCAGACCCCGCGCCGCCGGCCGGCTTGTCCTACGCCGACGGCGCCATGCCGGGGGCGCTGTGGGCACATCAGGTGGAAAGAGCCGTGGAACGGATCGCCTCCTCACCGCTCGAGAAGGTGGTGCTCGCCCGTGACCTGCTGGCCACGGCGCCCGAGCACATCGACCTACGCTGGCCGCTTGGCCGGCTGGCCGACGCGTACCCCTCCTGCTGGACCTTCGGCGTCGACGGGTTGTTCGGCGCGACCCCCGAGCTGCTGGTGCGCCGCGAGCGCGGGCTGGTGACCTCGCGGGTGCTGGCCGGGACCATCCGGCGCACCGGCGACGACGCCCATGACCTCGCGCTCGCCGGAGCGCTGGCCCGGAGCAGCAAGGACCTCGAGGAGCACGAGTACGCGGTGCGCTCGGTCGCCTCGGCGCTCGCGCCGCACTGCAGCAGCATGAACGTGCCGGAGACGCCGTTCGTGCTGCACCTGCCCAACGTCATGCACCTGGCCACCGACGTGGCGGGAGTGAGCGCCGACGGCGCCACGGCACTCCAGCTGGCGGCGGCGTTGCACCCGTCGGCGGCGGTCGGTGGCACCCCCACCGATCTGGCCGTGCGTACGCTCGCGGAGCTCGAGTCGATGGACCGGGGCCGCTATGCCGGGCCGGTCGGGTGGACCGACTCCGCCGGCGACGGCGAGTGGGGAATCGCGCTGCGCTGCGGCCGCGCCGACGGTCCGCGGGTGCGGCTGTTCGCCGGCTGCGGGATAGTTGCCGGCTCCGACCCGGCCGAGGAGCTGGCCGAGGCGCAGGCGAAGTTCGTGCCGATGCGCGACGCGCTCGGCGCCTGACCCGCCTCGGCCGCTGGCTCGACTGTCACGGCCAGTGGGCCGTCAGGCGGCTCCACCGGGGTGGGTGAACGGCGTCGTCGTGGCCAGCTCGACGAAACCGAGCCGCAGCAGGATCGGCCGGCTGTCCGCGGAAGCGTCCACCTGCAGGTAGCGGAAGCCCGCGGCTGCCGCCAGTGCGGCCCGGTGCGCCACGAGGGAGCGGAACACTCCGCGCCCGCGCCAGGCGGCGAGGGTGCCGCCGCCCCAGAGGCTGGCGAACTCGGTGCCCCCGGTGAGCTGCACGCGGCCGGCCGCGACCGGTGTCCGGCCGGCCATCGCGACCACGGCCGCGACGGTGTCGGGCCGTTCGCTGAGCTGCGCCGCCAACGCGTCGCCGATCGCCGCGTGGTGGCCACCGAAGACCTCGTCGTGCACCCGCACCAGCGCCGCGATCCCCGCTGTGTCGTGGACGGGCAGCAGCTCCACTCCCGCCGGCGGCGGCAGGTCGAGCTGGAGGTCGGCGATCTCCGCGACCAGGAACGCCTCGGCCGGCCCACGCGTGAACCCGGCCTCGAGCAACCGCTCGGGCAGGTCCGGCGGCTGGTCGTAGGAGTAGTGCTTCCACTCCCACGACCCGGGCAGCCGGGCAAACCTGTGGATCTCGGCGGCGATGACCGCATCGGCGCTCACCTCGTCGAGACCGCTCCAGGTCACTCCCGTCCACCCCTGGTCGGAGACGACGCGCACGACCCCGTCCGCACGCTCGACACGGACCTCGGGGCCTTCGACCTCGGGACGCCGCCGGACGTGTTCGTCGAAAGCCGCGAGCACCGTGAGGGAGTCCACCGGTGCACACCACCACCGGGGGCGTCGGTTGGCAAACGGATTGCTCTGTGCACGTGCGCGAGCATCCCGTCGGTGGTGAACAGGTGACAACGGAGGGGCCTGTGCGAGCGTCGGAGTACTCGCTGGTTGGGAGCAGGGATGAGAACGCGTAGCCGAGCCGTCGCCGTACCGGTCTTGCTGGTCGCTCTGATGGGTCTTGGTGGGACGCCGGCTCTGAGCCAGGTGGGGAGCCTGGTCGTGCCCGCGGTGAACCACTTCAGGTCCCTCCGGGGAGCCGACGGAGCGAGACCCGTCCGACCACGGGAGACCTCAGCGGTGCAGCAGGTCTCGGCAAGCGACGCCAGCGATGTGCCGGGCTTTTTGGATCTGCGCCGTGCTGAGCAGAGCGGCACCACGCGCGCGGCGACTTGGACGCTGTCCACGTTCGGTACGTGGCGCCCGGCGCAGCTCAACAGTGCCTGTGCGCGGTTCGACATCTACCTGCCTGACAGTCAGCGACGAGTCAGTCTCGACCGATATCCACTCGGCGGCCTGCGGGCCCGGCTCGTCGACTCCCGAGACGGAGCCGTCCTCGCTCATCTGGTGGCGAAGCATCGACACCCCCGCACGGTGACGGTGGTCGTCCCGACGCGGCTGCTCGGGTCGTCAGGTCCCCACCAGGCCTGGGTGGCCCAGTCGACGAGTACTGCCGGGCACGACTGCAGACTCTTAGCAGCGCAGGACGAAGTGCCAGACCGCGGCCGGCTAACCGGCGGAGGTCTTTGATGACCACGGCGACGGGTCGACTGTGGCCGCAGGAGCCGGGACATCAGCGCGATCAGCTGGGCGCATCTCCGGTTCCAGCGGCAATACAGCCCGCTTTCGCCTCCAGGCGGGAGTAGGCGCGGCCTTCCGTCTCGTGGCAGACCTGGACGATCGCTGCGCTCTGCAGCATGTGGTTGCTCCGCCGGTTTCCGGCGTGAGAGAGACGGTGCCGGATCTGCGCGTCCCGCCTCCTGGACCGAGTCTGGCCAGACACCGATCCGCCAAGTCAACAAGTAGCCGCCTGGTGCGTCAGCGTGCCGCAGGCGTTGACGCGGTTGGGTCGCCGGGGTGGGAGCGGTCGCTACTGTCGTTGCATGTCGACCGATGGTTACGTGCGCTACCCACATGTCCGTGGAGGTCTGCTCACCTTCGTTGCCGAGGACGATGTCTGGCTCGCCGACGCGGTCGGTGGTAGGGCCTACCGGCTCAGTGCCGACCACTTCCCCGCATTGACGCCGCGGATCTCGCCTGATGGCTCCCTCGTCGCGTGGGCATCTCGTCGGGACGGGGCGAACGAGGTGTACGTCGCACCGACGGATGGCGGTGTCTCTCGTCGGCTCACGTACTGGGGTCAGCCGGGGACAAGGGTCACGGGGTGGGTGTCTGATGGCGAGGTGATGGTGCTCAGCAGCACCGGCGAAGGCGACCCGGTGCGGATGTTCGCCCATGCTGTGCCGGTGGACGGGGGACCCAGCCGGCGGCTGCCGTACGGCTGGGCCGGTGATGTCGCCGTCGGCCCGGATGGCGGTGTGCTGCTGTCTTCGTTCTTCTGGACCGAGCCGGCCCGATGGAAACGGTACCGGGGTGGGACCGCCAGCCAGTTGTGGCTCGATCGCGAGGGGTCAGGCACCTTCCGGCGGGTCTTCGCGGACCTGTCGTCGAGCCTGGCGTTTCCGGTGTGGACGACCGGGGCCGACGGCCGGCAGCGGATCGCTTTCTGCTCCGACCACGAGGGTCGCGGGCAGCTGTACAGCACCCTGGTCGGGCGACCCGCGCCGACGACGTCCCGCTTGGCCTGCCGGACCGACAGCGACTTCTACGTCAGGCATGCCAGCGGCGACGGCCGGCAGGTCGTCTACTGCGCAGGTGGGGACGTGTTCTTGTTGGAGTCGCTCGATGACGGGGTGCAGCCCCGTCGAGTTAACCTCCGCATCGGTGGCGCGCGGCCGTTGTTGCGTCCCCATCGAGTGAAGGCCACCAGCCGCCTCGGGACCATCAGCCCGGACCGCACCGGCCGTGCGTCGGCGATCGAGTCCCGGGGGACCGTCAGCTGGGTGAGCCACCGCGGCGGGCCGGCGCGGACTCTCGCGGCGGGATCCGCTGTCCGTCGTCGACTTCCCGTGGTGCTGGACGATGCCCGCGTCGCGTGGGTGACAGACGTCGACGGCGATGACGCTCTTGAGCTGCTCGACCTGGACTCGCCGGACGCGTCGCCGCAGACGCTGGTCGCGGCGGGGCGGATCGGGCGGGTCCTGGAGATGGCCGCATCGCCGGACGGTCGTCGGCTCGCTCTGAGCACCCACGACGGAAGGATCCTTACCTGTGCCGTGCCCTCGGCGCGGGTGACCCGTTCCGTGGCACCCAAACAGCTCGACTCCATCACCGGCGACATGTCCGGTCTGGCGTTCTCACCGGACTCTCGTTGGCTCGCCTGGTCAGCGTCGGGGCCAGGGCCGTGGGAGGATCCAGGGCCTCGGCCGCTGCGACAGATCAAGATCGCCGACCTCAACCGTGGTCGGGTCATCGCGGTGACGTCGCTGCGGTTCACCGACACGAACCCGGTGTTCACGCTCGACGGGAAGTACCTGGCGTTCCTGTCCATTCGTAGCCTCGACCCGGTCTACGACTCGTTCTCCTTTGACCTGTCGTTTCCGGCGGGCTGTAGGCCTCACCTGGTTGCTCTGGCCGCCGACACCCCCTCGCCGTTCGACCCGATCGTCGGGGGCCGTCCACTGGAGCCGCCCGAGCCCGAGCAGGCTGCCCAGGAGGCCGTTGCCGAAGCGGTGCCGGCCGGGGCCGGTGAGGTTGGCGCGCCGCCCGACCCCGCACGCACCCGACCGGCCGCGCCCAGGACCGCCGTGGACGTCGAGGGTCTGGAATACCGCATCGTGCCGGTGCCGGTAGAGGCCGGGCGCTACTCGGGCCTGGCGGCGGCCAGGCACGGCCTGGTGTGGCTGCGTGAGCCACTGCGTGGCGAGCTCGGGGACAACCGGGCGACGGTGGACGCCGAACCCGAGCAGGCACGGGTCGAGTACTTCGACTCTCGCACGTGGAAGCTGTCCACCGTGGTCGCGAAGGCGGACCGAGTCGACATCACTGGTGACGGCAGCCGACTCCTCGTCCTCGACCAGGACCGTTTGAGCGTAGTCCCCAGCGACAAGGCTGCGCCCAAGGAGGACGACAGCGAAGACGTGCTGCGGGTCGATCTCGACCGGTTGCGGGTCGAGGTGGACCCGCCGGTCGAGTGGCGCCAGATGTTCGACGAGACGTGGAGACTGATGCGCGACCACTTCTGGCGTGAGGATATGGGCGGTGTCGACTGGCATGCTGCCCGCGACAGGTATGAGCCGATGCTTGACCGCTTGGCTTCGCACGACGACCTGATCGACGTGATCTGGGAGATGCACGGCGAGCTCGGCAGCTCCCACGCGTACGCCATCCCGCCGCAAACGCCTGTGGACGCCGACCGCCGTCAGGGCCTGCTCGGCGCCGACCTCGAGTGCAGCGGCGACGTCTGGCGGATCAGCCGGATCGTGCCCGGCGATGCCTCCGACCGCAGGGCGCGCTCTCCCCTGTTGGCGGCCGGAGTCGACGCTCGGGCCGGTGACGCGATCGTGGCGGTCGACGGCCAGCGCACCAGCCGGACGGGGAGCCCGCTGTCGATGCTCGTCGGTGCGGCCGGTAAGCCGGTGGAGCTTACGCTGCGGCCGCGCGGGCGCACCGACCTTCGGCGGGTCGTCGTGGTGCCATTGGCCGATGAGTTCCCACTCCGGTACCAGGACTGGGTCACGGACCGGCGAGCCTACGTGCACGCCCAGACCGACGGCAGGGTCGGCTACTTGCACGTACCCGACATGATGTCCGTGGGATGGGCGCAGCTGCATCGCGACTTGCGCACCGAGATGCCCCGGGACGCTCTCATCGTCGACGTCCGCAGCAACAGCGGCGGCCACACCTCACAGTTGGTTCTGGAGAAGCTTGCCCGCAGGATCGTCGGGTGGGCCCTGGTCCGCGGGTACGGTCCCGACTCCTACCCCAGCGACGCGCGACGCGGACCCATGGTGACGATCGCCGACATGTTCGCCGGCTCCGATGGTGACATCATCACCGCCGCGATCCAGTCCCTCGGGCTGGGCCCGGTTGTCGGGACACGGACCTGGGGTGGCGTCATCGGGATCGACGGCCGCTACACGCTGGTCGACGGCACCATGGTGACGCAGCCGCGGTACTCGTTCTGGCTCGAGAAGTTCGGCTGGGGCGTGGAGAACCACGGAGTCGACCCCGATATCGAGCTACCCGTGACCCCACAGGACAGGGCCGCCGGCAACGATGTGCAGCTGGACCGGGCCTTGGCTGAGGTGACGCACCTGCTGCGACGCACCCCACCGGCCAAACCACCCCTGCTCCCGGACCTCCCCGTTCAATGACACATGACAACCGGCGGCGCGGAACCTCAGTCGTGGCACGACCACCACGCAGCTGCAGCGTGCTTGCGACGGCTGCTGAGCGGTGCTGGAGCTCCCGTGCAACACCTCCCAGCCCCGGCCGGGTCTCACGGTCCTACCGCACAGTTCGCGCATCTGCCGTCGAACTTGCCAGGTGCCGTTTCGGCAACGACGACGAGCCACACCTGCCACTGCCGTCGCTGTAACTCAATCCGGACCAGCGACGCCGTCAGGCGTGCTCGGCCACCCAGTGCGCGGGGTCGCCGGCGCCGAGGTCGGTGGTCCCGGCCTTGTGCAGGGCACCGATGACGATGGTCCGTCGGGTGGCACCGAACGCCAGCACGTGCGCGAGCATCCCGCCGTAGGTGAACAGGCACGGCTCCTCGCAGATCGCGTCGACGAAGGTCTCGTCGAGCCGGCCCTCCTCGACCAGCTGGTGGGTCAAGGTGGTGAACTCCGGGCCGGACTCGGCGAGACGCGCCCGCATGCTGGAGATCGACTCGGCGCGCTCGACCTCGAAGTCGTAGGCCCGGCCGGCGACTGCCGCGTTCCACATCGCGAGCTGGCCGATCAGCCTGGAGACCGCCGACCGCAGGGTCGGGTCGTCGTCGATGTACTCCACCGACAGCTCGATCGGCCGGTCGAGCGTGTCGGCATCGAGACGCTGCACGCGGTCGACGATCTCGCCGATCAGCCAGACGTGGTGAGAGACGATGCGTTCGATGAGCTCCATACCGGTCACCTTTGTTCGGGCGGGGACCAGCAGGCCCCCGGGTGGGTGGAAGTGCACCCCGCTGGGCGCGGGAAGGCGCAGCTGCGGGCCGGGAAGGCGCCGCCACTTCGAGGGAGGGACGCCGTACGCGCGGGCGAAGGCGCGGGTGAACGCCTCGTGCGAGCCGTATCCGGCGTCGATGGCGATGTCGAGGACACCTGAGTCGCTGGCGACCAGCTGGTAGGCGGCGCGTTCGAGCTTGAGGCGACGCCGGAAGGCACCCGGCGTCTCCCCCGCGGCGGCCGCGACCACCCGGTCGAAGTGGAAGCGCGACAGGTGCGCACGGCGAGCCACCGTGTCGCCGTCGAGATCGCAGTCGTCCATCCCGTCGGCGACCACGTCCACGAAGCGGGCGAAGGTGTCGGTCGTCGTGCTCACGTCCCGATCGTCGCGTGCGCCGGGAGTGGCCGGCTTGATCGCACTTGCGCTGTCCTCGGGCGACCTGCCATCGACGGCTGGTCATCGGGCGACCTGCCATCGACGGCTGGTCATCGGTTGACCTGTCATCGGCGACTGGTCATCGGCGGCAGGTCATCGCCGGCCGCCGAGCCGGTGCACGCTGACCGCATAGCCGCCTCCCGCGTAGGGCTGTCCCTCCCAGGTGGCGGACCGCTCTGCGAGCACGAGCCCGGCATCGCTGCACCAGCGGTCGTAGCCGGCCAGGTCGACGGGCGCCTCGGGCAGCGGCAGGTGGTCGGGATCGAGGCCGAAGCCGGTGACCAGGGCTCCGGCGGGGCCTAGGTGGGTGGCAAGGCGGCGAACAACCTCCGGCTCGGTGCCGGCGGCGATCAGCGGGATCACGTTGCCGGCGGCGACGACCAGGTCGAAGCGCTCGCCCAGATCCAGCTCGGCGAGGTCCGCCGCTACCCAGCGCAGCCCAGGGGCGCGGTCGCGTGCCACCTGCAGCATGGACGCGTCGGCGTCTACGCCCGTGCACTCGAAGCCACGGCGGGCCAGCTCGATCGAGACCCGGCCGGTGCCGCAGCCGGCGTCCAGGATGCTGCCGCCCGGTGGAGCGAGCTCGGCGCACCGGTTCGCCTCTCCGTGCACCCCTGCGCCGCGGGCCGCGAGGCCGTCGAAGCGGGCGGCGTACCGCTGACCGGCGTTGCCTCCGGTGAGGTCGTTCCAGCGGCTCACTTGGCGTCCGGCCCTTCCACAGCCCACGCGCCGGTCTCGCCGTCGATGATCAGCGCCACGCCGGGCGCCAGGTCGAGGGCGGCGGCGCCGGCGCCGACGACTGCGGGGAGCCCGCGGGCGCGCGCCAGGATCATCGAGTGCGACACGGCGCTCCCGGCGGCCAGCAGGAGCCCGGCGATGCGGTCCAGATCCAGCGCGACCAGTTGCGCCGGGGTGAGGTCATCGGCGACCAGGATGCCGTCACCGTCGATGCGGTCCTCCGGCTCGTCGAGCAGTGCACGCAGCACCGCGTCGCCTACGGCCAGGACGTCGGCGGCGCGCGCCTGCAGGTATGCGTCCTCGACCTTGGCCAGCTGGTCGTGCGCCGTCGTCACGGCTCGGTTCCAGGCATCGGCGACCACGGTGCCGGCTTCAATCGCGGTGCGCGCCAGGCCCAGCAGGTAGGAGTCGTCGAGCAGCGTCAGGTGTGCGTCGAAGATCGCCGCCTCGGTGGTGCCGAGCTCGGTCGCAACCCGGTCGCGTACGGCTTCGATGTCGGCGCGTACGCGTTCTCGGGCCGTCGTGAGCTCGGCGAGCGAATCGTCCCCACGCTGCCCCGCACCCGATGGCATGGGGATCCCCTGCGACGCACCTATTGGTGTAGAGGTCCCCAGTGCCAATGGTGGATGGTCCGAATCTTCCCCAGTCGGCTCAAGGCGAACGCCCCGCGGTTGCCACACGTACGCGGGACCGCTCGCAGCTCCGGAGGAGGCACCGAGGGCCGATGTTGTCGTCGTTGGGGTTCCCTGTGACCGACCTAGTGGTGTAGGGGTCCCCAGTGACCGGGCGGGAACGTCCCCCGCGGGCTGGTCATCGTCAGCCGCACCAGCGGCCAGCTCGAGTACGCGGGCGACCGCGGCGGCCGCCTGGGGGCCGCGTGCGCGTATCTCGACCCAGTGGCCCCGGGCGGCGCCGAGGGAGGCGACCGCCGAAGGGCTGGTGACCGGTGCGGGGCCAGCACCGGTGGTCGCGTTGACCAGCTGCACGTCGGCGTCGTAGCCGGCCAGCGCCTCGACCAGCCGGGCGACGGGACGGGCATGCAGGCCGTGCTCGTCGACGACCTGGAACGTGTCCACGGCATCGGCCGCCTCACCACGCGCGAGGTCGGGGCTGTCCACGGATGAGTCGGTCTCACCAACGAGGTGGACCACCTTCGCAGCCAGCGACCGCATCGCCTCGGCCGCCACGTCAGAGCGGGACGCGCCACCGGCAGCAGCGACCGCTCCGACCACGAGGCCCTCGACCAGCGGTGCGGGGCACAGCTCCACGCGCTCGCGTACACCGTCCTCGAGGAGCTCGAGGGCCAGCTCGGCACTGAGCACCGCGCTGCCTAGATCCATCAGCACGACGACGCCCGCCTCGCCGTCGACCGCGCCGATGGCCTCGCTGATCGCCACCGCGTCGGTGCCGAGCGTTCCGTCGTCGAGCCCAGCGGCGACCGCTATCGAGAGCCCGTCACCTTGCAGCATCGCGCCGGCCAGCTCCCGGGCCGCCTCGCCGAGCGCCCGGCTGTGCGAGACGACGACCAGCCCGACCCGCGACGCCACGCCTAGCCGTCCCCGCCGACCGCCGACGCCAGCGACTCGACGAGCAGCGTGACCGATGTCGCGCCGGGGTCCACATGACCGGCGCTGCGCTGTCCCAGGTAGCTCGCCCGCCCCTTGCGCGCCACCAGCGGCTCGGTCGCGTCGCGCCCCGATCGAGCGGCGTCGACGGCAGCATCCAACGCCGCGGGCAGCGGCGAGCCGGCCGCCAGAGCCTCGTCGAGCGCGTCGACGGCCGGCCCCAGCGCGTCGACCATCGTCTTGTCGCCGCGCTCCGCCTTGCCACGGGCGACGACTCCGTCCAGCCCCGCGCGGACGGCTGCCGCCAGCGCCGTCGCGTCCAGCTCCTCGTCTCCGCCGGCCGCGGTACCGACGCGCAGGAAGAACGTGCCGTACAACGGCCCGCTCGCGCCGCCGACCGTGCTGACCAGCGTCATCCCGACCTTCTTGAGCAACGCGCCGATGTCGGGCTGCGAGCCGTCGAGGGCGGCCACCACGGCGCTCATGCCGCGAGCCATGTTGGCCCCGTGGTCGGCGTCGCCGATGGCAGAGTCGAGCTCGGTCAGGTGGTCGCGTTCGGCGGTCACCCGGTCGGCGAACCCCCGGACCCAGGCCTCGGCATCGGCCAGCGTGACCGCCTCACCCATGCGCGCAGCCCCAGCGCAGTGCGGGGGTGTCGACCGGCGCGTCCCACAGACTGAGCAGGTCGTCGTCGGCCTTGAGCAGCGTCACTGAGCAGCCCGCCATGTCGAGGCTGGTGATGTACGGACCGACCAGCGACCGGGCGATCGTGACACCGGCCTTGTCGAGCAGCGCGGCCACCTCGGCGTACATGATGTAGAGCTCGAGCAACGGCGTCGCACCCATCCCGTTGACGAACGCGATCACGCCGCCACCGCCGGTCAGGTCGAGGTCGCCCAGGATCGGCTCGACCAGCATCGGCGCCAACTCGTGGGCCGTCGCCAGCGCGACCCGCTCGCGGCCCGGCTCGCCGTGGATGCCGATGCCGATCTCCATCTCCGAATCGGGCAGGTCGAAGGTCGGCTTGCCCGCGGCCGGCACCGTGCAGGAGGTCAGCGCCATGCCCATGCTGCGCCCGGACTCGTTGACCTGGCGCGCGATCGCGGCGACCGCGGCCAGATCACGGCCCTCCGTCGCGGCGGCGCCGGCGATCTTCTCCAGCAGCACGGTCAGTCCCACCCCGCGCCGCCCGGCGGTATAGAGGCTGTCCTGCACCGCGACGTCGTCGTCGACGACGATGGACTGGACCTCGGTGCCGGCCTCGGCTGCGGCCATCTCGGCGGCCATCTCGAAGTTCATGACGTCGCCGGTGTAGTTCTTCACGATGTGCAGCACGCCCGCACCGCCGTCCACCGCGGTCGTGGCCGCCTGGATCTGGTCGGGCACGGGAGAGGTGAACACCTCCCCGGCTGCGGCCGCGTCGAGCATGCCGGGGCCGACGAAGCCGCCGTGCAGCGGCTCGTGCCCGGACCCACCGCCGGACAGCAGGCCCACCTTGCCCTGAACCGGCGCGTCACCCCGCACAATGAGTCGGTGCTCGTGGTCCACACGCAGCTGCGGGTGAGCAGCCTCGATGCCTCGCAGCGCGTCCTTGACGACGTCGTCGGGGTCGTTGATGAGCTTTTTCATGGCGGCTTCCCTTTCGTGGCGCAGTCTGCGCGCTCTGCAACGTACGCGCGCGTCCGAGACCGACGCTAGGGGTCGGCCGCCACCGGCGCCACCGTGGCGACGGCCTGCCGGACGGCCACCGCCAGCTGCGACTCGAGCTCGCGCCGGTGTGTCCGGTCGACGCGGGCCTCGACCACCTCGATGCCGACCGGCTGCTCGCGCAGCGCCGACTTCAGCGCGGCAGGCTGGTCGACCCAACGGTGGCGCACATCATAGGCCCGGCACAGCGACCCGAGGTCGGCGCCGGTCGGCGTGCCGAAGACGCGCTCGAAGGACCTCGCGTGCTCGGGCGCGCCCTGCTCGAGGGTCGCGAAGATGCTGCCGCCGTCGTCGTTGGCGACCACGATCGTGAGGTCGGGCCGCGGCTCGCCCGGCCCGACAAGCAACCCGTTGACGTCATGCAGGAAGGCCAGGTCGCCGAGGTACGCAAGCGCCCGGGAGGAGTCCCGGCCGAGCGCAGCGCCGACCGCGGTCGACACGGTGCCGTCGATTCCGGCAAGTCCCCGGTTGGCCATCACCATCCGGCGTTCGCCAACCGGTGGCGCGACCGCCATCAAGTCGAGGTCGCGGATGGGGTTGGAGGAGCCGACCACCAGCAGGCCGGCCGGTGGGACGGCGGCTGAGACCGCGCGCGCCACGTCGTGGGGCACCAGGCCCCGCTGGTCAGCGAGCAGCGCCTCGATCGCCTGACCGGCCGCGGCGTCCGCCTCGTGCCAGGCAGCCGTCCAGCCGGCGTTGGCCTCGTCGGGCTCAGCCGTGACCGCCGTGGCCACCCGGGAGGCACGGTGGCTGACGTCGGGCCAGCTCCCGCCGCCGGACACGACGACCACCTCCACGTCGGCCCGCGACAGCAGCCGGGTCACCGGTCGCGACAGCGTGGGATGGCCGTGGACCAGCACCCGCTGGACCGCCCCGCCGAGGTGTGCGGCAGCCAGCAGCAGCCGGTAGGCGCCGATCGGCGACCGGCCGGTGCGCGAGCCTGACGACGGCTCGGCGAGCAGCGGCCAGCCGGCCCGCTCGGCGAGGATCCGGGCCGGCGGGCCGGCGCCGTCCCCAGCCAGCACCACGGTGCGCGGGCCGAGCACCAGCGGGTTCGGTTCCACCGGCGGTCGCTGGTCGACGGCGGTCCACGGCGCACCGTCGTCCCGCCCGACCGGCCAGCCGGCAGGTGCCTCGTCAGGCAGCAGCGGGTCGTCGAGCTGCAGGTTGAGCTGCACCGGGCCGGGCCCGCGGGTGCGCGAGCCGGTGGCGGCGGCTAACGCCCGGCAGACCAGCGCGCGCACGGCGCGGCCGTCACCTGGGCCGGCAGCCGATGCCGGCCAGTCGGCGGCCAGACGTACCGCGGTACTGAACAGGCCGACCTGGTCCGTGGTCTGGTTGGCACCGGTCCCGCGCACGGCGGCCGGTCGGTCGGCGCTGAGCACGACCAGCGGAACGCCGGCCGCGTCGGCCTCGAGGACGGCCGGATGCAGGTTGGCGACCGCGGTGCCCGACGTGGTCAGCACGGGCACTGGACGGTGTGAGCCTTTGCTGAGCCCGAGGGCGAGGAACCCGGCGCTGCGCTCGTCGATCCGCACGTGCAGTCGCAGCCGCCCCTCGCGGTCGGCGTCGTGCAGCGCCAGCGCGAGCGGGGCGGACCGGGACCCGGGCGCCAGCACCGCGTCGCGTACCCCACCACGGACCAGCTCGTCGACCAGCAAGCGGGCCAAAGCGGTGGACGCGTTCATGCCGGCCGGCCCGCGCGCCTGGCGTGCAGCGTCGTCGCCTCGACGGCCGCCCGCCGCTCGGACCAGCGCTCCGCCGTCTCGGCATCTGCCCGAGCGGCGGCGAGCAGCTGCGGTTCGGGCTCGGGGCGTACGACCGGCAACGCACCGTCAACGGGCAGCAGCGGCCGGGCCACCACGTCGGCCCGCAGCAGCGCCACGGTGGCGAGTCCGCAGGCGTAGGGCAGGGCGGGCAGCGCCGCCGCGAGGGCGACGCCCGCGGCGATGCCGACCGACGTCTCCAGCGCGCTCGACACCACGACCGGCAGCTCGATCTGCTCGGCGATCCGCAGGCAGGCGCGCACGCCGCCGAGCGGCTGCACCTTGAGCACCGCGATGTCGGCGGCGTGCAGCGCGCGCACGCGCATCGGGTCGTCGACCCGGCGGATGGACTCGTCGGCTGCGATCGGCACGTCGACCCGGCGGCGCACCTGCGCCAGCTCCTCGACGGTGCGGCACGGTTGCTCCACGTACTCCAGGCCACCGGCGGCCCGGTCCAGCTGTCGGATCGCCGTCATCGCTTCGTCGACGCCCCAGCCCCCGTTGGCATCGACGCGCACGGCGCCGGTCGGTCCGAGCACCCCGCGCACTGCCTCCACCCGGGCCAGGTCATCGGCGAGGCGCTGACCGGGCTCGGCCACCTTGACCTTCACCGTGCGGCAGCCGCCGCTTCCGAGCACGAGGTCGACAGCCGCCTGCGGACCGACGGCGGGCACCGTCGCGTTGACCGGGACGCTTTCCCGCACCGGCGTCGGCCACGGCTCGTGAGCCGCCTCGAGAGCAGCCGCCAGCCAGGCGCTCGACTCGGTCGCGTCGTAGTCCCAGAACGGGCTCCACTCCGCCCAGCCGGCGGGGCCGTGCACGAGCATGCCCTCGCGAACGTCGATGCCGCGAAAGCGCGTGCGCATGCCGATCGCGTACGCCTGCCACCGCAGCTGCCCGTGCACGCACCGGAGCCTACGGTCGCCCGCCGGCCGTTGCTGCGTCGCTGCTGGCTTGACCGGCGACGTTGCATCAGCGCTGCGGTGCGGCCGCGGCCAGGGCGGCCAGCGCGGACCGGTCCGCCTTGCCGGTCACAAGCCGTGGGATGGCGTCGAGCGTGACCAGCGCGCGCGGGGCCCAGGTGCGGGGCACCGACGCCGTGACCGCGTCTCGCAGCGACGAGAGCCCGACCACGGCGCCGGGTGCCACCACCACACAGGCGACGACCCGGGTCCCCCACTCCGCGTCGGCGATCCCGACAGCCATCGCGTCGACGATGCCGGGCGACCTCAGCAGCGCCTCGGTCACCGCGGGCAGCGACACGTTGACGGCGCCGCTGACCACGATGTCGTCGACCCGCCCGGTCACCACCAACCGCCCGTGGTCGAGCTGCCCGACGTCGGGCGTGCGCAGCTCACCGGCCCGGAGCACCCGAGCGGTCGCGGCCGGGTCGCCCGGGTAGCCGTCGAACAGCACAGGTCCCGAAAGGTGCACCCGGCCCTCGGCGCCGAGGCGCACGTGCACCCCGGCGAGCGGCCCGCCGTCATAGACGCAGCCGCCGCAGGTCTCGCTCATCCCGTACGTGCGGACCACCCGTACTCCCTCGGCGGCGCACCGCTCGGCGAGGTCGGCCGGCAGAGCGGCGCCGCCGACGAGGACGGCCGCGAAGCGACGCAGCACCGGCAGCGAGCCGGTGGCGGCGAGCCGGTGCACCTGGGTGGGAACCAGCGAGATGTACGCCCGGTCCGCGGTCAGCGCGGCGACCGCCTCCGGCAGCGAGCCGTGGTCGGCAGCGACGACCGGCGTCGTGCCCGCCAATGCAGAGCGCACGAGCACCGACAGGCCCGCCACATAGCCCGGCGGCAGCGCGAGCAGCCACTGCCCCGGCCCACCCAGCCACTGCTGCGCCGACGACGCCGACGCCGCCAGCGCCCGGTGCGAGAGCTGCACGTCCTTCGGCGCACCCGTGCTCCCCGACGTGCGGACCACCAACGGGCCGTCGGGTGCCTCCCACCAGCGGCGGACCGCGGTCACCAGCTCGCCCGGCGGGCCGCCGAGCGGACGCAGCGTCGCGGGCGTCGGGGGCACGTCGGCCAGGCTAGGTGAGCCTGGGAGACTCCTCGCTCGTGGCCACACTCGCGGACTGGGTAGCAGGCGCCCGGCCCCGCACACTGCCCGCGGCCGTCTCCCCGGTGGTGGCGGGGACCGGTGCCGCGGTCCACGCCGGTGGTGCCGTGTGGTGGAAGGCACTGCTGGCGCTGGTCCTCGCGCTGGCGCTCCAGGTCGGCGTCAACTACGCCAACGACTACTCCGACGGCATCCGCGGCACCGACACCGACCGGGTCGGCCCGCTGCGGCTGGTTGGCTCCGGCGTCGCGATCCCGGCGGCGGTGCGGCGGGCCGCGTTCGCGAGCTTCGGTGTGGGCGCCCTGGCCGGGGTGGCCCTGGCCGCGACGACCGCCTGGTGGCTGCTCGCGGTCGGCGCCCTAGCGGTCGCGGCGGCCTGGTTCTACACCGGCGGGTCGAAGCCCTACGGCTACCGCGGCTTCGGCGAGGTCAGCGTCTTCGTCTTCTTCGGCCTCGTCGCGGTGCTGGGCACGACGTTCGTCCAGCTCGGCTCGGTGACCGTGCTGGCGGTGCTGGCCGCCGTGGGCACCGGCGCCCTCGCCTGCGCGATCTTGGTGGTCAACAACCTGCGGGACATTCCCAGCGACACCGCCAGCGACAAGCGCACGCTTGCGGTCATCCTGGGCGACCGGCGTACCCGGGTGCTGTTCGGCGCCCTGCTGCTGGTCGCGCTGGCGTGCCTGGTCGCGGCGGCGTTGATCGAGCCGGCCGCGGCGCTCGGCGCCGTCGGACTGCCGCCGGCGGCCCGCGCCGTCTGGCGGGTGCAGCGCGGCACGGTCGGGCCAGAGCTCGTCGAGGCCCTGCGCGACACCGGCCTGGCGGAGCTCGGCTATGCGGTGGGACTGGCGATCGGGCTGGCGCTCGGCGCCTGAGCCGCTCACCCCTCCGGATCGCACCACGTCCCGGCGGCCGCGAACCGGTCGAGCGCGTGCGTGTACGGCTCGATGTCGATGCCCTGCTCGCCGAGCCACTGGTCGCTGTAGTAGGTCGTGCCGTAGCGGTCGCCGCTGTCGCACAGCAGCGTCACCACGCTGCCCTCGCGGCCGTCGGCTCGCATCCGGGCCACCAGCTGCAGCGCTCCCCACAGGTTCGTGCCGGTGGATCCGCCGACGAGCCGACCGGTCCGGGCCGAGCACCACCGCATCGCCGCGACCGAGGCCGCGTCGGGCACGCGGATCATCGTGTCGATCACGCTGGGGACGAACGAGGGCTCGACGCGTGGGCGCCCGATGCCCTCGATCCGCGAGCTCGTGCCGGTGACGAAGTCGCCGTCGCCGCGGCACCAGCCCTCGAAGAACGCCGAACCCTCCGGGTCGACGACGGCAACCTGCGTCGCGTGCCGCTGGAGACGCACGTAACGGCCGATAGTCGCCGACGTACCGCCCGTCCCGGCGCCGACCACGACCCACGCCGGGACGGGGTGCGGCTCCCGGGCCAGCTGGTCGAAGATCGACTCGGCGATGTTGTTGTTGCCCCGCCAGTCGGTGGCCCGCTCGGCATAAGTGAACTGGTCCAGGTAGTGCCCACCGCATTCGGTGGCCAGCCGCTGCGCCTCGGCGTAGATCGTCGACGCGTCGGCAACGAGCTCGCAGCGGCCACCCTGCAGGGTGATCAGGTCGACCTTCTCCGGGTTGGTGGAGGCCGGCATCACCGCGACGAACGGCAGTCCGAGGAGGCGGGCGAAGTACGCCTCGCTGACGGCGGTCGAGCCGCTGGACGCCTCGATGACCGTCGTGGTCTCGCCGATCCAGCCGTTGCACAACGCGTATAAGAACAAGGAGCGGGCCAGCCGGTGCTTGAGGCTCCCCGTCGGGTGCACCGACTCGTCCTTGAGGTACAGCTCGATGCCCGGCGGGCCGGGGAGCGGGAAGACGTGCAGGTGCGTGTCCGCACTTCGGTTGGCGTCGGCCTCGACCCGCGCGACGGCGCCATCGACCCAGGCCCGGTCCGCACCGTCAGTGGCGTGCGCCACGTCGCAGCACCCGACCCGCGCCCGCTCCGCCGTCAACGCCCCGCCGATCCGGAGGTTTCCGACCGCCGATCCGGAAGTTTCCGACCGCCCGTCCGGCAGTTTCGGAGCACCCGTCCGGAAGTATCAACCTCAGTCCACATCGTCGGCGTCCTCCTTGCGGCGGGAGGCCTCGACCAACGCGGTCATCCGCTCCGCCCGCTCCTGGACGGTCCGGGCGAACTCGTTACGCAAGCCGCGGAGCAGTCTCAGCGCGGCGATCGAGGAGATGACCAGGGCGAGCAGGGCGGTCCACAGCACCGTGACGGAGTTCCACGCCAGCTGGAAACCGGCGACGGTCCAGATCAGCACGAAGCCCACCGCGAACAGGCCCAGCCGGGCCAGCGTGTAGACGACGAAGCTCTTCACGGGTCGCTGCCTGCCTGCCGAGGTGCGGTCGGCTCGAGCCTACGCGCGCAGCAGCGCCGCATAGGCCGACGGGTCCACGTTGCCCCCGGACAGCACAGCGACCGTCCGCCCGAGGGTGGTGGGATCTGGGCAGCCGAGATACGCGGCGGTCGCGACGGCGCCGCTCGGTTCGGCGACCAGGCGTACGCGCAGGGCCAGGTACCGCGTCGCCTCCACGATCGCCTGCTCCGAGACCGTGATCATGTCGTCCACGAGCGACTCGATATGGGTCCAGTTGAGGGCGCCGACCGTGGGCAGCCGCAACCCGTCGGCGATCGTCGAGGTCGTCTGCTCGACCGGCCAGGCCACCCGCCGGCGCAGCCGG
>JBBSGC010000004.1:0-39456 GCA_038254525.1 Propionibacteriales bacterium
GCCCACGTCTGCGCCAACATGGCCAACGCTGCACAGACCACCGCCATGTAGAGCACGGCCGCCCAGTCGCCGAGGCGGTGCGGCAGCACGATCCCGTCGTGGACCGTAGGCAGCAGGCAGACGAACGCAACCACGATCATCTGCAGCAGTGACAACCCGATCGCGTCCGCGGTCGTCGACCAGGCGCCGAGGCCGACGATGTGCACGCCGTAGAGCAGCGCCGCCAGCAGAGTGAGCGTCTCGCCGTAGCCGAGTGAGAAGCCGGTCAAGCTGAGCACGCCGAGCCCGACGGTCGCCAGGGCAACCGCCGCCCACACCACTGCCGGCACGCGTTCGCGCAGGATGAGCCCGCCGATCACCGGTGTGGCCACGACGTACATGCCGGTGATGAACCCGGAGACGCTGGCCGAGGTGTGTGCCAGGCCGACGGTCTGGAGGAGCTGCGCGATGCCGTAGACCAGGCCGAGCAGCACCCCGTGCCGGCGGGCCTCCCGGCTCATCCGGGCGACCGCCCCGGGAGCCACCACGAACAGCACTATTGCGGCGAGGGAGAACCGCAGCGCCAGGAAGTCGGACGCCGGGATGCGCTCGAGAAGGTCCTTGATCAGGAAGAAGGTCGAGCCCCAGGAGATGGTGACTGCCAGCAGGGCCAAGGTGGCGAGCCGACTGTGCCGCCGGGTCGTCGACGTCCGGCGAGCGGGCATGGCGCCGATCGTAAGGCAGCGGCGCACACCCGCCGCGCGCGTGGGTTGCGCACGAACCGATCGGAGCGAGCGCGCTCAGACCAGGTAGAGCGTGATCGTCGCGCCGTAGGGCGCGCTGCTGCCGGCACCGGGGCTCTGCGTGGCGACCAGTCCGAGGCCCAGCGAGTTGGCGGACTGCAGGATGTCGACTTTGAACCCCAGCGCCCGCAGCGTCGCCGTGGCGTCCGCGACCGGCGAGGCGATGACGCTCGGCACGTCCACCCGCTGCGGACCCTTGCTGACCACCAGCGCCACCTCGTCCCCGCGGTGCAGCTCGCCCCTGTGCGGGGTCTGGGTCACCACCGAGCCGGCCGGCACGCTGTCGCTGAAGTCGGCCGACCCGGTCACGCGGAAGCCGAGGCCCACGAGCCGCTGCCGGGCCTGCTTCGCCGGCATGCCCTCGAGGTCGGGGACGGGCACGGGCACCATGCCCTTGCTGACGGTGAGCACGATGACCGTTCGCGGCTTCACCAGGGCGCCGACGAGGTAGCTGCTCTTCATCACGACGCCCTGGGCGTACTGCCCGGAGAAGCGCTGCACGGTCTCTCCGACGACAAGGTGGGCGTCGGTGATCGCCTGCTCGGCGTCGGCCAGCGGCATCCCCACGACCGAGGGCACCGCGAAACGCTCCTTGCCCCTGCTCAGCAGGACGGTCACGGTGCCTCCGCGCTGGACCCGGTCACCGGCCGCGGGATCGGTCGACAGCACAGTCCCGGCCGGAGCGGTCTCCGAGTAGCCGCCGCGTACCACCGTCATCGACAAGCCGGCCTGGTCGAGGGTGGCGCCGGCCTCCGCGCGGGTGAGCCCGACCACCTTCGGCGTGTGCGTGTAGCGCCCCACACCGAGGTACCAACCGCCGACGCCGGCTGCCAGCGCCAGCACCAGCAGTACTGCCAGCAGCACCGGACCGCGGCGCCGTCGAGGTGGCAGCTCGCCCCGGGGTGCCGGGGTCGCCCCCGTGGGGCGAGGTAGCTCCGGTCGGCCGCCCCGCCCCGGCGGATCGACCACCAGCGTGTGCTCGGCCTCCGGTGTGCCCGACCCGGCCAGGCCCGCGGCCGCCCATGCGTGGTCCGCCACCTCGTCGGGGACGGTCCGCCGGGGCATCAGGTCGGTGGTCAGGTCCGGGTCGTCGACCACGCCGGCGTCCAGGGTGGCCGCGACCCGGCGCACCTGACGGAGCAGCACCCCCGCGTCGGTCGGACGCAGGTCCCGGTCCCGCGCGGTCGCCCGGGCGACCAGGGCGTCGACGTACGGCGGGATCCCGGGCTGCGCACCGGAGGGCAGCGGCACGTCGTCGTGGACGTGCTTGTAGGCCACCTGGATCGGCGTGTCCGCCTCGTGTGGTTTGACGCCGGTGAGCATCTCGTAGAGCAGCACGCCACAGGCGTAGACGTCGCAGCGCGCATCGGTGCCCGTGTGCAGCACCAGCTCGGGCGCTACGTAGGACACCGTGCCCATGAGCATCCCCGCCGTCGCGGTGGGTGCCGTCGTCGAGGTGACCGCCCGGGCAAGTCCGAAGTCGGCGACCTTGAGCAGCCCCGTCGGTGGGATGAGGACGTTCTCCGGCTTGATGTCGCGATGCACCAGGCCGGCCTCGTGGGCAGCTGACAGCGCGGTCACGATCTGCTCGAGCACGGCAAGCGCCCGTCGCGGGGCCAGCGGTGCCTCCTTGCGGATCACGTCTCTCAGCGTGGTGCCCGGGACGTACTCCATGACGAGGTAGACGGTGCCGTCGTCGTCGCCCTGGTCGAAGACGGCGACCACGTTGGGATGGTTGAGCCGCGCAGCCGCGCGGGCCTCGCGCACGAACCTGTCGGCGAAGTCGTCGTCGGACCCGAGACCCTCGTGCATGATCTTGATCGCGACCAGCCGGTCGAGGCGCACATCGGTAGCGGTGTAGACGGTCGCCATCCCACCGCGGGCGATCCGGTCGGTGATCAGGTAGCGACCGTCGAGCAGCCGGTGGCGCAGGGACTCGCTGCTCCCACCGGCCACAGGCCGCTCCGTTCGTGACTGCCCGGTGACCGTTGGGGCCAGGGCGGGCGGGTCGCCGGGCCGGTCGCGGGACCCCGCTACCGAGCATAGGTGCCGCCGAGGCAGTGGCCCGGGAGGCACGCCCTGGCCGCAACGGTCACCCCGTGAAAGTCTGCTGGCGTGGCAAGCGACGAGCGAGGCATTCCCGAACCCCTGGCCGAGCTGGTGCCGTACTGGCTCAGCCTGGCCGAGGTGGCGGAGCGGTTCGGCGTCCCTGCTTCGCGGGTACGTCAGCTGGCCAGGGAGCACGATCTGGCGACGGCGGGTCGTCGAGCCGAGTGGGTGCCTGCCCTGTTCCTCGACGGGCCGGCGGTGGTCAAAGGGCTGCCCGGGACGCTGACCCTTCTGCACGACGCCGGCTACGCGCCCGAGGAGGCGATCGGCTGGCTGTTCACCTCCGACGAGTCCCTGCCCGGGCGGCCGATCGACGCACTTCGGGAGGACCGCGGAGTGGAGGTGCGCCGGCGCGCCCAGGCCCTCGGGTTCTGAGCGCTGCTCAGCGCGAGCGCCGCACCGAGCGCTCCGCCAGGCCCTCGAGCGCCCGGCACACCGCTGGGTCGGCGATCGGTGCCGCATCCAAAGCGGTCCGCGCCGTGGTGTGCAAACGTTCGATCTGCTCCTCGACGGCGGCCAGAGCGCCGGTACGCACAATGACGGCTCGGGCCTGGGTGACCGCCTCCGGCCCGGCGGTGGGGTTGCCGAGCACGCGGTCGAGCAGCGCCCGTTCGGAGTCGTCGGCCCGCTCGTACGCTCGGGCGAGCAGGACCGTGCGCTTGCCCTCCCGCAGGTCGTCGCCGGCGGGTTTCCCGGTGACCGCGGAGTCCCCGAACATTCCGAGCACGTCGTCGCGCAGCTGGAAGGCCTCGCCCACTGGCACTCCGACGGCACTGAGGCTCGCGAGCAGCGCCTGTTCGGCACCGGCGAGTGCCGCCCCGACGTGCAACGGGCGCTCGACTGTGTACTTCGCCGCCTTGAAGCGCACGACCCGCATGGCGGTGTCCACGGACGGGTCGTCGGCCGCCTGCGCGACCATGTCGAGGAACTGCCCGGCCACGACCTCGCTCTTGCACAGGTCGAGGTAGGGCGACGCCAGGGCGAGAGTGTCCGGCGGCAGCCCGCAGGAGCGGAACATCTCGTCGGCCCACGACAGCATGAGGTCCCCGACCAAGATGGCCACCCCTGCGCCGTGCGCCCGCGCGTCACCGCGCCAACCGTGGTGTACGTGTCTGGTGGCGAAGGCCTCGTGAACCGACGGGCGGCCTCGTCGGGTGGCGGAGCTGTCGATGAGGTCGTCGTGCACCAGCGCGCTGCTCTGCAGCCACTCCAGCGCCGCGGCCACCTCCACGACCGCGGGCTCGTCAGCTGCGCCGCCTGCGGCCCGCCAGCCCCAGTAGCAGTACGCCGCGCGCAGCCGCTTGCCACCGGAGACGCATGCGTGAGCTGCATCGATGAGCGGTGTCACCGCTGGCCCGGCCTCCGCCAGGCGCTCGCGCTGCTTGGCCACGAATCGGACCAAGGCCTGCTCGAGCCGCTCGTCCAGCGTCGCCGAGCCAACCACGGGAGCCCGGGGCGCCGCCTTGTTCATGGCGCTGGGGCCTCCTCCGCGACTGCTAGCCGTGTCCGGTCACGCTAGTGCACCACCGGGCGGCTCGCCCCTCGTCCCGAAGTGCGCGCCTGCCCGGCTTTCACCACGGCACCGTGGTGAAAGACTGCTTGCCGAGCCGGCGCCGCATAGGTGAGCACACCGTGACCTAGGTAAGCGACGAGGAGCCTCCGGCAACACATAGCCTGGCCGCATGACCCGTGGGCTGCCGACCCGGCTGCCACGGACCCATCCGCCGGTCGCCGACCGGCTGCGGGACGGTCCGGTGTGCGTCTCATACGAGTTCTTCCCACCTCGCGACGACGAGGGCGAACAGCGGCTGTGGGCGGCGATTCGCGAGCTGGAACCGCTGAACCCGGCATTCGTGTCGGTCACCTACGGCGCCGGCGGCTCCACCCGGGAACGGACCGTCCGGCTGACCGAGCGCATCGCCGCCGAAACCATCGTGCAGCCGGTGGCGCACCTGACCTGCGTCGGTCACTCCCGGTCGGAACTGCGGGCGATCATCGGCCAGTATGCCGACGCCGAGGTCACCGGGGTGCTGGCCCTGCGGGGTGACCCGCCCGGTGGTCCCGGTACGCCCTGGCGGCGCCACCCGGACGGCTTTGACCACGCGATCGAGCTGGTCGAGATGCTGGTCCAGCTCGGGGACTTCTCCGTCGGCGTGGCCGCCTTCCCCCGGGGCCACCCTCAGTCTGTCGACCTCGATGCCGATGCGCGGGTCCTGGCTGCCAAGGCGCGTGCGGGTGCGCGGTTCGCGGTGACGCAGCTGTTCTTCCGGGCCGAGGAGTACGCCCGGCTGATCGACCAGGTGGCCGCGCTGGGTTGCGACATTCCGATCCTGCCCGGGGTCATGCCGATCACCAGCCTTCGGCAGATCGACCGGCTGGCCGAGCTCTCGGGCTCGCCGGTGCCGATCGCGATCGCCTCCCCGCTGGAGCGTCTCGGCCCCGACCCGGCAGCGGTACGGGCCGCCGGCATCGACATCGCGACGTCCTTGTGCTCGGAGCTGCTCGACCTGGGCGCGCCGGGTCTGCACTTCTACACGCTCAACCATTCGCGGGCCACCCGGCAGATCCAGGAGAACCTGAGCAGCCGTATCGGCTGAACGGATGATTTATGTCCCCGTTTCGGGCCGATCTGTGCGTGCAGCCACCGACCTGTGCACGTGGCTGCGATATTGAGCCGGTGAGCACCAAGCAGCGCCTGGAGCGCACGTTGCTGCGGTTCCTCGCGGTAGCCTGCGCCGGTCTGTGCGCGTGCGCGGCGGCGGCGCTGGCCTCCGACGTGACCGCGATCGACCCGCGGGTGCTGCTGACGGCTGCCTGGCTTTCTGGCCTCGTCGGCCTCATCTGCTCGGTGGCGTCTTGTTGCGTCGAAGGTGACTCGACCGACGACCCCGAGTACTTCGCCTCGATCGTGCGTGGGCTGCGCAAGGAGTGGCAGCGCGGCTGAGCTCGAGTTCAGTCCCCGGCGACGCCGTCGATGCGCTCGCGCAGCAGGTCGGCGTGACCGTTGTGCCGGGCGTACTCCTCGATCATGTGCACATAGATCCACCGCAGGCCGATCCGGCGCCCATCGGCGTCGGTCTCGACGTCGTCGAGCGAGTGCTCCGGCAGCAGCCGCCGCAGATCTTCGATCTCGGCCCGGAACGTGGCGAAGTCGCGCTTGACGTCTGCGTCGGCCACGTCGTCGAAGTCGCCGCCGTCGTTGTCGTCGGTGCAGTAGAACGGCGTGCTGTCGCCGCCGACGACGTCGCGGAACCACCCGCGTTCGACCTCGGTCATGTGCCGCACCAGGCCGAGCAGGGTGAGCGTCGACGGCGGCGCGGAGGCTGTCTTGAGCTGCTCGTCGCTGAGCCCCTCGCACTTGATGAGCAAAGTGGCGCGATGGAAATCGAGCCAGGCTTCGAGCATCGTGCGCTCGTCCGACACGAACGCAGGTCGCACCCGCTGCACCGAGCTGGTTCCTGGGTTGTCGGTCATGGCCGCGACGCTACCGGTTGCGAGGGCGTCCTCGACAGCGCGTCTCCGGCCCGCAGCTCCAGACCGGTGGGCGCTCAGCCGACGTCGGCCGGCTCCCCATCAGTGATGCGGAGCAGCTCCTCGTAGCCGGTCGGGAACACCGCATGCGGATGACCCGCTGCCGCCCAGACCACCTGGTGCTCGGCCAACGCCCGGTCGACCACGGTGCGCAGTCTGTTGGGATGTCCGACCGGCGCCACGCCCCCGATCGCCTGTCCGGTGGCGGACCGGACGAACTCCGGTGCGGCCCGGGACAGCTCGGGCAGCCCCAGCGCCGACGCAAGCCGGACGGTGTCCACCCGGTGCGCGCCCGAGGTCAGTACGAGAAGCGGTTCGCCTGCTGCGTCGAAAACCAGGCTGTTGGCGATGGCGCCGACGTCGCAACCCAGCGCCGCTGCCGCCTCGGCGGCCGTCCGTGCGGAGTCGGGAAGGACGCGGACCCGACCAACCGCGCCGCGATCGGCCAACGTCGCAACGACGTTGCGGATCGAGGGATGCTCGTAGTCAACGCTCACCCCCGAAACCTACGCCGGTGACCCGTCGCTCGGGCCGTCCAGCCGGCAGACCTGCCCGCACCTACCCTTGACCCGTGTCCTGCCTGGTCGCTCGCTGTCATCCGCCGTCGTGCCTCGGCTGAGGAACGTCTCTGCGGCGGAGCCCGGCTTCACCAGGCGCCGAGCCGGCCGCGGGTTCGTCTACCTCGACTCCCGAGGGGTGCAGCTCGGCGTGGCGGAGGTCGCCCGGATCCGGTCCCTGGTGATTCCCCCGGCCTGGAAGGACGTGTGGATCTGCCGACATCCCAACGGGCACATCCAGGCGGTCGGCACCGATGCGAAGGGCCGACGGCAGTACCTGTACCACCCGTACTGGCGGGTCCGGCGCGACGCGCTCAAACACGACCACGTCCTGGAAGTGGCCAGCCGGCTGCCCGCTGCGCGGTTGCGGGTGCGGGAGGTCCTCGCCACGCCCGCGGTAGGGCTGGAGCACGCGACGGCCACCGCCTTCCGGTTGCTCGACCTCGGCTACTTCCGGATCGGCAGCGACACGTACGCATCGGTCAACGGCAGCTACGGGTTGACCACGCTCCGGCGCGAGCACGTCCGGCGCCGGGGTGCGGTGTTGGTGTTCGAGTTCAGGGCTAAGTCCGGTGTCGAGCAACTGATCGAGATCCGCGACGCGGTGACGATCGCGGCGGTCGAGCCGATGCGCCGGCGGCGCGGCGGCGGCGAGGAGCTGCTGGCGTACAAGGAAGAACGGATCTGGCGCGACCTGACCGCCGCGCACGTCAACGACTATCTCAAGCAGCTCATCGGCGAGGACGTGTCGGCCAAGGACTTCCGCACCTGGCACGGGACCGTGCACGCGGCCGTGGCACTGGCCCAGCGGCCGGCGACCACGGTCACCGCGCGCAAGCGGGCGGTGGCTGCGGCGATGCGGGAGGTCGCCACCCATCTGGGCAACACCCCGACCGTGGCCCGCGCCTCCTACGTCGATGACCGCGTGATCGAGCGCTACTACGAGGGCCGCGACATCTCCGCGGCCGTGCGCCGAGCTGAGCGGAAGCGCGACGAGTCAGCCCGCCAACAGGTCGTCGAGCGGGCGTTGCTCACGCTGCTGCGGAGCTGAGGGTAAGCGGTCGAGCACCAGGTTTCGGCCAGACATTGACTTCCTGTCGGGTAGGAGGTGTACGCTCAAGGCGTTCGAACATGTGTTCGAGCGACAAGGTCGGGGCGGTGTTCGCGGCACTCCCCGAGGGCGGACCCCGCTCCGGTGACGTGACCTCGACCCCCACGTCGCCGGAGCGGATGCCGGGTCGGTGTGGGGAGTGGGGAAGCTCCCCGCACCGGCCCGGTGCCCGCCGACATCGCACCACTTCCCCGGGTGCAGCAGGCAGCTGACGTGAGGGAGGTGGACCATGCGGCGCTACGACGATCTCATCTCGGTCCAACGCGGGCCGATGAGTTCACTGGCAGCGCACCAAGGTGCGACACCGCCTCCCGCCGAGGCGGCGGACGAGGGGCCGGCGCACTTCGTCTGGCGAGACCGGGTGTGGCGGGTGTGCGCCGTCGTCGCCCACTGGGTCGAGACCGGTGCGTGGTGGGAGCACCCCGACCTGTTGGCGCTGCTCGGCACCGGCAGCGAGCCGACCGATGATGGAGCGGGCTCGTCCGTGGCGGCCCTGCTGGGCGAGCGCGAGGTCTGGCGGGTCGACGCTGAACGTGGCCGGGGCGGACGGCGCGGGGTGTTCGACCTGAGCTTCGACTGGTCCACCGGGGAGTGGCGGCTCACCCGGTGCATGGACTGAGGAGCTGGTGATGTCCAGCGTCGCCGCCGGTCACCCGCCAGGCAGCCGAGGTGGCCGCCACGACGAGGCCTGTCGCAACCTCGATCGTGCCGAGCTGGCGCTGTGCGAGGCTGCCGCCAGCGTCGACGACGCCCGGCGCTACGTCTGCGCCCACATTGCCGCGCTGCGGGTAGCCGCGGCGGTGCTGGCTGTGCGTACCCGCCCGCAGAGCCTGCGCCGGCAGAGCAACGCCTGGGTGCTGCTCGAGCAGGTCGCGCCAGAGCTGTGCGAATGGGCCGCGTTCTTTGCCGCAGGTGCGGCCAAGCGCGCGGCCGCCGAAGCAGGCCGGTCGCGGGTCGTCTCCGCCCGGGAGGCCGACGACCTGGTGCGCGACGTGACGCAGTTCGTCGGGGTGGTCGAGCGGCTGCTGGGCCTCACCCGCTCGCCGGCACCGGGAAGCATGCCGGTGAGCAGGGCGGCCTCATGATCGGCGACGACCGGTTCGTCCACCTGCATGTTGCCTCCGGCTACTCACTGCGCTACGGCGCCTCGCACCCGCACCTACTGGTCGAGCGGGCCGTCGAGCACGAGATGGACACCCTGGCGTTGACCGACCGGGACGGGGTCTACGGCGCCGTGCGGTTCGCCAAGGCGTGCCTGCGAGCCGGTGTCCGGCCGGTTCTCGGTGTCGACCTTGCGGTCGAGCCCACCGGGCCGCCCTCCGCCAGGCACCGCGCGCCTGTCACAAGGCCCGCGACCCGATCCGGCGCAGCCCGGTCCTCCCCGGCCCGGGGTGGCGCCTACCGGGATCCCGGGCGGTCGCGGGTCACCTTGCTGGCAGGCGGACGAGGCGGCTGGGCGGCCCTGTGCCGGCTGGTCTCGGCGACCCACCTGCGCGGGGAGCGGGGTGACCCGGTCACCAGCCTCGATCTGATCGGCGAGCACGTCGCAGGCCGTGACGTGGTGGTGCTGCTGGGTCCCGCCTCGGAGCTCGGCACGGCGGTGGCCGCCCGTCGTGAGGACCTGGCGCTGGCGCTCCTGCAGCGATGGCGCCGCGTCATCGACCCCGCCGACCTGCTGGTGGAGCTGGTCTCCCACCGGCTCGAGGGATCCGGACCGGGCAGCAGCGCCCATGCCGCCCGGATGGCGGGGGTCGCCGAGCAGGCCCGGCTCGGCGTCGTGCTGACCAACGCGGTGCGCTACGCCGACCCCCGTGACGCGCCGACCGTCGATGTGCTCGACGCGGTGCGCCGCCTGGTTCCCCTCGACCCGCGCCACCTCGACCGGCGCAACGCCGAGGGCCACCTGAAGTCCGGCAAGCAGATGGCCGAGGTCGCCGACGAGATCTGCCGGATGGCCGGTCTCGGCGGGCACAGCGACGCCGCCAACCCGAATCGGCTGCTGGCCCGCACCCGGGCCGTCGCCGACCGGTTGGCCATCGATCCGCGCGTCGACCTGGGGCTCGGTGAGGTGCACTTTCCGGAGTTCGACCTGCAGGGCGCGGCCGGCGCGACCGCCGATGCGGTGCTGCGTGAGCGGTGCGAGGCCGGTGTGGCCCAGCGCTACGGCAGCGTGGCCGGCGTTGCCGTCGCCGACCGGCTCGAGCACGAGCTCGGTGTCATCCGTGGTCTGGGCTTCGCCTCCTACTTCTTGACCGTGAGCGACGTGTGCGACCTGATCCGCGGCATGGGTGTGCGAGTGGCTGCACGTGGCTCAGGGGCTGGCAGCCTGGTCAACTTCGCCCTGGGCATCTCAGGGGTCGACCCGATCCGGCACGAGCTGGTGATGGAGCGGTTCCTCTCGCCGCTGCGTCAGGCCCTGCCCGACATCGACATCGACGTCGAGGCCGCCCGCCGGCTGGAGGTCTACGAACGCATCCTCAACCGCTACTCCGGTCAGCGGTGTGCCTGCGTGACGATGATGGACACCTACCGGGTGCGGCACGCGATCCGCGACGTTGGTGCCGCTCTCGGCCTGCCGCTGGGGGAGATCGACACTATCGCCAAGGCGTTTCCTCACATCCGGGCCCACGACGTCCGCAGCGCCGTGCGTGAGCTGCCCGAGCTGCGGGCATCCGGGCTCGGCGAGGCCCGACTCGGTGTGCTCTTCGACCTCGTCGAGCGGCTCGACGGGTTGCCTCGGCACCTCGCCCTGCATCCGTGCGGCGTGCTGCTGTCCGACACGACGCTGCTGGACCGCACTCCGGTCGAGGCCAGCTACGCCGGGTTCCCGATGAGCCAGTTCGACAAGGAGGACGTCGAGGATCTGGGGCTGCTCAAGCTCGACGTTCTCGGTATCCGGATGCAGTCGGCGATGGCGCACGCCGTCGCCGAGGTGCGTCGCGTCGACGGCATCACCGTCGACCTCGACGACCAGACGTCGGTGCCGCTCGACGACCCGGCGACCTATGCGCTGATCGGACGCGCCAAGACGCTCGGCTGTTTCCAGATCGAGTCACCGGGGCAACGTGAGCTGATCGGCAAGTTCGGACCGCAGACCTTCGACGACATCATCACCGACATCTCGCTGTTCCGTCCTGGACCGGTCAAGAGCGACATGGTCACGCCGTTCCTGTCCGCCCGGCAGGGATGGACGGCCCCGCTCTACCCGCATCCCGACCTCGAGCACACTCTGCGTCAGACCTGCGGAGTGGTGGTGTTCCACGAGCAGGTTCTGCAGATCATCGCGACCTTCGCCGGCTGCACGCTCGCCGAGGCCGACGAAGCCCGTCGGGCGCTCGGTGACAAGGACGGCAAGCTCGATGTCAAGGCTTGGTTCTTTCCACGGGCGCTGGCTCGCAGCTACCTCCCGCCGGTGGTCGAGCAGGTGTGGGCGATCCTGGAGGCGTTCGCATCGTTCGGGTTCTGCAAGGCGCACGCCGCGGCCTTCGCCCTGCCGACCTACCAGTCGGCCTGGCTCAAGACGCATCACACGGCGGCGTTCCTGGCCGGAGTGCTCACTCACGACCCGGGCATGTACCCCAAGCGGCTGATTCTCGACGATGCCCGCCAGTTCGGGATCGCCGTGCTGCCGCTCGACGTCAACTCGTGCCGTGAGGTCTACCGCGTGGAACGCGTGGGACCGCTCGACGAGCCGCCGCCCAAGGTGTTCGGCGACTCGCCACGCGTCGCACCGGACGACGGCCTTCCCGACGCCCGCGCCTACGGCATCCGGTTGTCGCTGGCCGACGTCAAGGGAGTCTCCGAGGCCGAGGTGGCCAGGATCGTCGCCGGCCAGCCCTACCAGTCGCTGACCGACTTCTGGCACCGCGCCCGGGTGTCGCGCCCCGTCGTCGAGCGGTTGGTGCTGGCTGGTGGGTTCGATGGGATCTACGGCATCGGCTCCCCGGTCCCGGTGCGCCGCCGCGGTCGGGTGACGCGCCGTGACCTGCTGCTGCAGGTGCTCGAGCTCGATCGATGGACTCGGGCGTCCGACCGCGCACTGCGCACGGCGTCGCCCCGTCCCGCCGCCCGGGCCGGCACCGGCACCGACGGCACCAGCGCCGACACGTGGGCACTGGCGGCTGCCCAGGCACAGACCCCGGCGCCGGTGCGGACCGAACCGGTTCAGCTGGCGCTGGACCTCGGCGACGAGCCGGGGGAGACCGAGCGCACGGGACTGCCCGAGATGAGCTCGGGAGAACGGGTCCGAGCGGAGCTGGAGATCCTCGGACTCGACGTCAGCCGGCACGTCGTGGACTTCTACACCCCGATGCTGCAGGCGATCGGCGTCACCAGGTCGGCCGACCTGCTCGAGCAGCGCAGCCGCAGCACGCTGCTGGTCGCGGGGGTCAAGGTCGCCACCCAGACCCCGCCGATCCGCTCAGGTCGGCGGGTGGTGTTCCTGACCCTCGACGACGGCAGTGGACCGGTCGACGCCACGTTCTTCGAAGACGTCCAAGGTCCCTATGCCGCCACCGTCTTCCACTCCTGGTTGCTGGTCGTACGGGGCGAGCTGCGCCGCACGGGGCCTCGCGGCGTCTCGCTGCGAGCCACCGGGTGCTGGGAGATGGCGACACTTTTCGAGATCTGGCAGCGCGACGGCATCGCTGGCGTCTCCGCTGCCCTGGAGGAGGTTCCGGAGGGCTTCGGGTCCTCGGTGGGCGACCTGGCCGTGCAGGGGGCAGCCGAGAGCAGGTCCAGCCGTCCGGTGGTCGCCAGGCCGGCCGGTCAGGTGCCGCGATACGCCAGTGACGTCAGCGACCAGGAGCTGTCGGCCGGAGGCATGGGACGCCGCCGGGTCCTGGTGCATCCGAGCGGGTTCCGGCAGTCGCCTTTCGCCGATGTCAAACCGGCGGGTGAGGACGTCAAGTCGGCACCGCGCAAGCTGTGGCACAGCAGTCCGGGAAGCTCAGGCGGATGAGCCCGCGACGAGGAGCTCAGCGTGATTGCCAGACCTGACGAGGTGGCCGACTGCTCGATCCTGCACGTCGACATGGATGCCTTCTATGCCTCGGTGGCGATCCGTGACCGTCCTGAGCTACGGAGCACCCCGGTCATCGTCGGAGGCGGGCAGCGCGGCGTTGTGCTGTCCGCCAGCTATGCAGCCCGCTCGTTCGGCGTCCGGTCTGCGATGCCGATGACGAGGGCGCGGCGGCTGTGTCCGGCGGCGACGGTGCTGGCCCCCGACTTCGAGAGCTTCAGCGCCTGCTCCCGCTCGGTGATGGAGACCTTCCGCGACATCACCCCGGCGGTCGAGGTGATGTCGCTCGACGAGGCCTTTCTCGATGTCAGGGGTGCGGGCCGCCGGTTGGGCGGTCCGCACTCGGTCGCCGAGCGGCTGCGGGCCCGGATCGCCGACGAGCAGGGCATCACCTGCTCGGTGGGTATTGCGCCCACCACCGCTGTGGCCAAACTCGCGTCCCGCCGGGCCAAGCCCGACGGGGTGGTGGTAGTTCCGCGCGCCTCGGTCACGGCCTTCCTGCACCCGCTCGACGTCGAGGAGCTGTGGGGTGTGGGGGAGACCACGGCGGCGTCGCTGCGCAGGCTCGGGCTGCGCACGATCGGTGACATCGCGCACACCTCTCGTCCGGTTCTCGTCCGCGCCCTCGGACCTGCGTTGGGTGCCCAGCTGCACGACCTGGCCTGGGGCGGTGGCCGCACGACGGTGGTGGCAAACCGAGGCCCCGAGGACCCCGAGCACAGCACCGGTGCCGATGAGACCTTCTCCCGCGACACCGACGATCCACAGGTGGTGCTCCGGGAGCTGCTGCGGCTGTCCAGCAGAGTGGCCACCCGGTTGCGGGCTGCCGAAGTCGTCGGCCGAACCGTGACGCTGAAGGTCAGGTTCGCCGACTTCACGACCATCACCCGCTCCCGTAGCCTGCGCAACCCCACCGACCTGGCGGTCGAGATCCACTCCGTCGCAAGCGAGCTGTTCGGTGCCCTTGGCCTGCAACGCGCCCGGATCCGGTTGGTGGGCGTCCGGGTCGCCGGGCTCACCCTGGCTGCCTCGACTCCCCGGCAGCTGACGCTCGATGCCCGCGCCTGCGGATGGCCGGAAGCCGAACGCGCGGTCGACGCCGCCGTCCGCAGGTTCGGGTCCGCGGCGCTACGCCCAGCCAGCCTCCTGCCGCAACGCGGCTAGTCCCACGCTCCGTAGACCGCGACCTTCAACCGGCTGCGGGACGTCAGCTGCCACAACTGGTGCGCGTCCTCGATGTACATGTTCACGCAGCCGTGGCTGTGCTCGTCGAAGGGGTCGATCATGTACGGCGAACCGTGGAAGGCCTGCCCACCCGAGAAGAACTGCGAATACGGCATAGCCGAGCCGTAGAGGCCGCTCACGTGGTCCTTGTCGCGGTAGTAGACCTCGAAGCTTCCGGTGCGCGTCTGGTAGCCGTAGTCACCTCCCCGGACCAGCCAGGAGTTCCATAGCCGGCCCGACTTCCACAGCGTGACCTGGTGGTGCGCCCGGTCGTAGCAGACGTGCCAGCCGTTCGGCAGCTTGCAGCGGTCGGGGATGGCGCGCTTGGCGCGCACTGTCGCCGGAATCAGCCGGGCCCAGGTCGCGAAGTTGGCGTTGCCGTTCACGTCGAGGTGGTGGCCCTTCTGGAAGCGGCGCACCGCGGCCTTGGTCAGGTCGCCGAACGTGCCGGTGACCGGGCCGCGGTAGACGCCCGCCCAGCGCAGCCGGTACTGCAGCTCGCGCACGTGCTCGATGTTCGAGGTGGAAGTGTCCGCGTCTCCGCGGCGGACGAACTCACGGGCGAAACGGGCGCGCGGCCTGAACTGCGCGCGGCTGGCAGCGCTGGTAGCGGTGGACACCTGCGGGTGACTTCCGGCGACCGGGTCCGGACCTGGATCGGCAGCCGCGGGACCAGCCCCGGCTACCCCGGTCACCATCCCCGCGAGTACGCCGGCGACCCCGACCCAACGCCCTGCATGCACCATGCGTACCTCCTCGTGTGTGCGGCGCCGACCAGACCCCGCTCCCCGTTGCCAGGCTCCGGCAGCCGAACCACGACATCGTATTCGACGCCGCAGTCGGCCAGGACCTCGATCTGCGCAACCTGACGCCAGATTGACGCGTCAGGTCAGTGCGAGGTTGCAGACTGGTGGCAGATTTCTCGCGCGGGTTTCGGGATGGCCGGTCGCTGCTTAGACTGAAGAGGCGTTCGAGGCACCCATACGTGGTGCCCGGTGGCAGGAGGACACGGTGCCACTATCCGAGGAGGAGCAGCGGCTGCTCGAGCAGATGGAGCAGGCGCTTGCTGCCGAGGACCCGAAGTTCGCGTCGACGTTGCGCGGGTCCGCACTGGTGGCGCGCAGCCGGCGGCAAGCTCTGCTCGCTGCCCTGGTCTTCCTCGTCGGTGTCGTGGTGCTGATGACCGGGGCAGTCGGCCGGCTGACGCTGGTCGCGGTCGTCGGGTTCCTGCTGATGTTGGGCTCTGCCTACGCCTGCGTGACCGCGTTGCGACGCGCTCAGCGCGGTGGCAGCGCCGAGGAGGAGGCGGCCGCCGCAGCCAGCCGCCGCCCGGCCGGTGGCCGCGCCGCCGAACGCGCCGGTGGCTCGTTCATGAGTCGCATGGAGGAGCGCTGGCGGCGGCGTCGCGACGACGACGAGGAGCAGCGCTGACGGCATGGATGCCGTGGACGGTGTGACCAACGAGCCGTTGCCTCGGCGCCGCTAGTCCTCCACGGACACGAGCAAGCCACCTGGCCGCCGAGCCCGGGAGCGGGCCCAGGCCGAGTGCGACTGCAGCAGAGATGCCGGGAACCAGGTGGCCAGCCACCGGGTGCGCTGGGTACGGGTCGAGGCCAGCGCCTTATAGACGCACGTCTCGGCGTCCCGCAGCCCGTCGGGTCGAGACACCGAGCGGGCGTAGCGGCCCTGCTCCACGGCCAGTACCAGGGTGTTGAGCGCCGCCACCACCGAAGCATCGACAGGCCCGTCGACAGGTGCAGAGCGATCCAGGCCGGTGCCGGACAGGCGGGAGCGGATCGAGCGCCCGATGTGTCGCGGCGTCGTCGCGTCCGCCCAGTCCATCCGCAGGTCGAGGACGTGTTCGTGCAGTTCGGCCCAGGCTGCTTCGGCGCTGCTGGCCGGGTCGGTGACGCGGCGCCATCGCCAACGGGCGATGCCTGACCGCAGCAACCGCGGTAGCGCGGCTAGCGCGGCTAGGCCCAGCACGACCAGCCCCACCACGCCCGCGGTGCCCCAGGGTCCGCCGGACCGACCGGCCACGGTCGCTGACCCGGGCGCCGTGGGCAGGTCGCTGGGGATCCGGAGATCGCCGTGTGTGGGGGTCTCCCTGCTCCCGCTCGGGTTCGGGGTCTTGGTTGGATTCGCACCCTGGTTGCCGAAGTCGGGTGCCGCGCCGCTGACCGAACTCGGGGTCGGCTCGAAGCGGACCCAACCGACGCCAGCGAAGTAGAGCTCGGGCCAGGCGTGCATGTCCTTGCCGCGGAACTCGTAGGTGCCGTCGGCGGTTGCTTCGGGCCGCAGGAATCCGACCACCACCCGAGAGGGGATGCCGAGGTGACGCGCCATCAGGGCCATCGCGCTGGCGAACTGCTCGCAGTAGCCGGTCCGCGTATGCCCGAGGAAGTCGCTCACCGCGTCGAGCCCGTTGCCGTCGTTTGCATCGGCCAGGGAGTAGGTGAAGCCGCCGCCGGAGCGGAACCAACGCTGCAACGCCAACGCCTGGTCGAAGGCGGTGGGGGCGCCCGCCGTCACTGTGTCGGCCTGGTCGATCAGGACCTGCGGCAGCGCCACCGGCAGGTCGAGATACTGCTGGACGTCGGCGCCCGGTGCCCGGGAACCCTCCAGCTGGGCTGTTGTCGGCTGCGCGAGCGCGGCGGTGAAGCCATAGCTGGTGCCGGCCGCGGTGGCTCCTTCCTGCCCGATCCGTGCGTCCATGGCAGCTCGGTCGACCAGCCACGAGGTGGACACGTTGATGGTGGTGGGGGAGTAGACCAGCGGCAGCCACGTGGTTGCCAGGTCGTCGGTCACCGCGACCGAGTAGCCATATCCCTGCTGGGGCACCGTACTGTCCTGACCGGGCGGTGGCGGCAGCGGCGAGTCCGCGCTGACCGCCGAGTCCGGTGGGCGTGGTCCGACCTCCCACGCGTCGCCGGTGAAGACGTCCAGGGCGGCCAGCCGGAAGTAGCTGGGATCCGGGTCGTCTGTGCGCACCCGGAGCAGCACTGCGTTGCTGACCGTCCCCAGGTTGCGCCGCAGGTCGAGCACCGGGTTGGTGACGTCGACCTGACCTGAGCTCCCGTCGCCGGATCCGCCGCCAGAGCCGCCGCTGCCGAACAGGTGCGGGCTGAAGGTCGGGACCACGATCGGCAGCACGGCGGCCAGCGCCACCGCCCCGAACCCGATTCGCAGCCGCGAGCGCCGCAAGCCGCCATCGTCGACCTCGTTCGGCCGGTCCCAGAGCGAGCCCGCGGTCGAGATCTGACGGCCCCAATGGGTCAGCCGCTCACGCTCGTCGGCGGCCAGGAAGAAGACGAACCCCAGCGCACCGGGGACAAAGGAGAACATCGACACGTGCCCGCCCAGCTGCGCGACCGGAACCATGTAGATGAGCAGGAACAGCAGCCCGAGCAGCGGCACGCGCCGCAGTGACACTCCCACCAGATCCACCACGATGCCGATCGCCACCACGATCAGCGCCATGGTCATCGTCGTGTCGCTGTCGACCGGCAGCGGAGCGGCGAACCGTTGTGCCGAGTCGAAGAAGTCCGCGAACCGGTCGCGCAGCGTGCTGAGCGTGTACGCAGACGGCACCTGCCCGTGGCCGTAGGCGAGCACCGCCAGCTCCAGCGCGACCGCGACCTCGACGAGCAGGACGACCACGCTCGGCGCGCGGCGGGTGCGCAGAAGTGCGCCCACGCCCATCACGACAACCAGCAGGCCAGCGGCATCGACCAGATAGCGCCGGTTGTAGAGCAGGGAGCCGAACGCAACCGTGCTGCTGAGTGTGGCGACCCACGCCCACAAGGTGATGCGAACCTGCTCGGACCACAGTTGTCTGCTCATGTCCAGCTGCCCCCCTTGGGAAGTCCCGGTCCTGCGGCCGCCATCTCGGTACGGACGCTTCCGATGCGCCGGAGCATGGCTCCCAGGCGCGCCCACGCCTGCGCCGGTGAGTCATCGGGGGAGACCGGCGTCGCGTACCAGCCGTGCCCGCCCAGCACGCCGGCCAACCGTTCCGCCGGCGCATGGGCAGCGGCCTCGCCGGCGGCTCCCCAGGCCGCGGTGTCGATGACCAGCGCGATCACCGTCGAGCCTCGCGAACGCAGCCTGGACAGGTCGGCGAGGTCGGCAGCGTCGAGACTGCCGAGGATGGCGATGACCAGTCCCGACACTCCGACCAGCGCATCCACGGCGTTGGACAGCGCCGCGTTCGGCGAGTGGCTCAGCACCGCCAGCTCGTCGAGGATCGGACCGGACTGCTCGGCGTCATCGGGCCGCCGGTCGTGCCAGGCGTTGGACTCGCTGTCGTGCCGATCTGTCACCAGGCGGACCGAGTAGCCGGCGTGTGTCATGTGGACGGTGATGGAGGCGGCGGCCGAAACCCCCCACTCCAGCGATGACGCGGCGCCGTTGCCGACGTGCGCGCTGCGCCGCGCGTCGAGCAGGATCGTCGCGCGGGACTGCCATGGCTGCTCCTCGCGGCGGACCATCAGCTCGCCGATACGTGCGGTGCTGCGCCAATGTACCCGCCGCAGGTCGTCGCCGCGGCGGTACTCCCGCACGGTCACGTCCTCGGCGCTGCCGACGGCAAACGCCCGTGGCCGGTTCTCACCGGTGCCGGTCCAGGCCCCGTTGATCGAGATCGCCGGCAGCGGGTGCACCGTCGGCACGACGACCACCGGTGTCGTGTTCTGGAACGTGCGCACCAGCTCGATCAACCCGAACGGGTCGGACACCCGGACCGACAGCGGTCCCACTGAGTAGTGCCCCCGAACCTCTGAGCGGACCGTGTACGACACCTCCTCGTGCCAGCGCGGGCCGGCCTGGTCGAGGATGAACCGTGCACGGGTGCCGAGTGCGTAGGGCACGGCGTCCTCGAGCAGCAGCAGGCCCATGGGCAGCACGCCGTCGTTGGCGAGAGCCAGCGTCACCGTCGCCGGCTGGCCCGCCGACACCCGCGACGGGGTGAGGTGCCGGTTGGCCATCAACCGGTACCGAGCCTTGCTGACGACCAGGGCCGTGAGCAGCGGCAGCGCCATCGCCAGCACGCCCACCCGCAGCAGTGCGTCGTAGCCAAGGAAGAATGCGCAGAGCGTGACCGTCGTCCCCGCCGCCAGGAAGGCGCGGCCCCTGGTGGTGAGTGCGGCCAGTGCCTCGCGCACGGGTTCAGCCCCGCCGGGAGGAGCCGCTGGGCGCCGGGCGTCCGGTCTCTGGCACCGGGACGTTGGCCAAGATGGTGGCCAGCACGCCGTCGGAACGCCGACCTCCGATCGCGGCGTCGGCTGACAGCAGCAGCCGGTGGCCCAGGACTGCCGGTGCCAGCCGTTGCACGTCGTCGGGCAGCACGTAGTCACGTCGGTCGAGCGCCGCGGCGGCCTTGGCCGCGCGGACCAGGTGGAGGGTCGCCCGCGGGGAGGCGCCCAGCCGCAGGTCGGGTGAGCGTCTGGTCGCCGTGCTCAGTGCTACCACGTAGCGGCGCACCGCCGGCGAGACGAACACGTGCCTGACGGTGTCGACCACCTTGGCCACCTCTGCGGCGTCGGTGACCGAGGACAGCGCGGACAGCGGGTCAGCGCCGGCATGGCTGTCGAGCATGGCTAGCTCCGCGGACTCGATCGGGTAGCCGATCGACATCCGGGCCATGAACCTGTCTCGTTGCGCCTCGGGTAGCGGGTAGGTGCCTTCCATCTCGATCGGGTTCTGCGTCGCGATCACCATGAAGGGCTCGTCGAGTGCGTAGGTCACGTTGTCGACAGTGACCTGACGCTCCTCCATGCACTCCAGCAGCGCCGACTGCGTCTTGGGCGAAGCCCGGTTGATCTCGTCGCCCAGCACCACGTTGGCGAACACGCCGCCGGGGCGGAACTCGAACTGACGCGTCTCCTGGTTGTAGATGGAGACGCCGGTGACGTCGCTGGGCAACAGGTCTGGTGTGAACTGGATGCGCCGCATGCTGCCGTCGATCGAGCGGGCCAACGTCTTGGCCAGCATCGTCTTGCCGACGCCCGGCACGTCCTCGATCAGCAGGTGGCCACCGGCGAGCAGCACGGTGATCACCGACCGGATGACCTCGGCCTTCCCCTCGATGACCTGCTCGATGTTGCGCTGAAGTCGTTGCGCCACCTCGGTGAGCGCGGTGAAGTCGCCCCCTGGCGCGTTGACCGGCGAGTCCGTGGTCGTCACGCGATGTCTCCCTCGAGCCGGTCCGGTCCCCCGCAGGCCGCGACGATCCTCCCAGCCTGCCACGCCCATTGTGCAGGGCGCTGATAACGATGCGGCAACGGCCGCCCGGAGCCCGCGGACCTGGCTGACCAGCACCGAGCAGTGGGCGAGCCACGTTGACGATGGGGCGCAGTGGGGTAAAGTGGCGCACAGTGGAGGAGAGAGGTGGCGCATGTTCCTTGGGACGCACACTCCTCGCCTCGACGAGAAAGGCCGGCTGTTCCTGCCGGCGAAGTTCCGCGACGAGCTGCAGGGAGGTCTGGTGATCACTCGGGGCCAGGACCGTTGCCTGTACGTCTGGAGCCGGGAGGGCTTCACCGAGCTGACCTCCCGGGTGCGCCAGTCGCCGTTCACCAACCGTTCCTCACGGGACTTCTTCCGCATCCTGTTCTCCGGCGCTTCCGACGAGCTGCCCGACAAGTCGGGCCGGATCACGATTCCCGGCGTGCTCCGCGAGTACGCCCGGCTCGACCGTGACTGTGTCGTCATAGGCGCGATGGACCGGGTCGAGATCTGGGACGCCACCGCCTGGCGCGACTACAGCGCCGAGAAGGAGGACGCGTTCTCCTCGATGTCGGAGGAGGTGATCGAAGGGGTGTTCTAGCCGGTGCTCCGCCCGTCGTCCGACGAGGTCTCCGCGCCGCTCCACACGTACTCCGACGCCACTTCCCCGGCGCCAGAGGTCCGTTGAGGCGGCGGCGCGAAGACCTGGACGGACGAACGACGGAACCGCAGTAGGCACCACCCGTACCAGCCAGTCCGCACCAGCGAGGGGTCGAGATGAGCACCGGAAGCGTCAAGGCCGGTGGAAGCCGGCGCCCGGCCGAGCCGGCACGCGGGCTGCTGCCCGACGCGGCGCCGCGCGTCGGCGCGCATGTGTACGCCGGCAAACGGGTCCGCGACGACGTGCGAGAGGGACTGGCCGTGATGGCGTTCTCGATGTCGGTCGCAACCGTCCTGGCCTGCCTGCTCACCGTGCTCGCCCACGCCGCCGGCTGAAGCACCGGCGCACCGTGGACTCACCGTCGACCGGCCGGGGCCATGTGCCCGTACTCCTGGAGCGCACCGTCTCCCTGCTCGCCCCGGTCCTTCAGAACAGCGGTGCGGTCCTCGTCGATGCGACCCTGGGCATGGCCGGTCACGCCGAGGCGTTGCTCCGAGCTTGTCCGCAGGCACGCGTCATCGGCCTCGACCGTGACCCCCATGCGCTGGCCACTGCGAGGGAGCGGCTCGGCGACCTGGCCGACCGGGTCCACTTCGTGCACGCCGTCTACGACCGCCTCGAGGAGACCCTTGAGGCGGTCGGCTCACCCCGGGTCGACGCGCTGTTGTTCGACCTCGGGGTCTCCTCCATGCAGCTGGACGAGGTTGACCGCGGCTTCTCCTACGCCCATGACGCACCGCTGGACATGCGCATGGACCCGACGCGCGGACGCACGGCCGCCGATGTTCTCAACGACTCCTCCGAGGCCGAGCTCATCCGGGTGCTGCGCGACTTCGGCGAGGAGCGGTTCGCGCGGCGGATCGCGGCTGCGGTCGTGCGCAAGCGGGCGAACGCGCCGATGCGCACCAGCGCCGAGCTCGTCGAGGTCATCCGTGAAGCCGTGCCCGCGGCCGCCCGACGCACGGGAGGCCATCCGGCCAAGCGCACCTTCCAGGCCCTGCGGATCGAGGTCAACGAGGAGCTGGCCGTCCTGCGTCGGGCACTGCCGCAGGCGGTGTCGGCGACCTGCCTCGGTGGGCGGCTCGTGGTGCTCGCCTACCACTCACTCGAGGACCGTCTGGTCAAGACCGAGCTGGCCCGACACTGTGCGGTGGACCTCCCCCCGGGGCTGCCGGTGCTTCCGCAGCACCTCGAACCGCGTCTGCGCCTGCTGACCCGGGGGGCGGAGAAGGCCGGTCCCGAAGAGGTCGCTGTCAACCCGAGGGCACGCTCAGTGCGCCTACGGGCCGCGGAACGAGTCCGGGAGGCCGCATGAGCACACCCACCAGGGCCCCGGCAGGTCGCGCTCTGCGCCCGGCGCCGGCGGGCCCACCTCGGCTCAGGGTCGTCCCGACCCGGCGTCCGGCACCGCGAGGCAGGTCGTTCGCCGTCTTGGTGGTGAGCATTCTGGTGGCCGGCCTGGTCGGACTGCTGCTGCTCAACCTGTCCATGCAGAACGGTGCGTTCGAGCTGGCTGGCCTCCAGACGCAGTCCGACGCCCTGCACACCCAACAGCAGGCGCTCACCCTCGACGTCGAGTCCGCCTCGAGCACCCAGCACCTCGCGAACAAGGCGGTCGCCCTCGGGATGGTCCCCAACCCGGACCCGGTCTTCCTGAACCTCTCCGACGGCTCGGTGACCGGGCACCCCACCCCCGCCGTGGCAGGCACCCCGCTGCCTGGACTCGGCCCGTCGGGCCAAGCCGGTGGTGGCGGCGCGGGTCACGTTGCGGGGACGAGCTCGACGGGCGGCCCCGTGGACGGCTGGGCGCACAGCGGTCCGGCGAGTTCCGACCCGCCGACTGCGGGTCCACCCGGACCAGGTCCTGGCGGCCAGACTCGCACCGGCCCCATTCACGGGGCGGTCGGGCCCGGGGCGAACCCCCCGGCGGCACCCGCATCCGGTAGGGGCAATGGCCACGGACACGGATAGGACGTCTAGATGACGAGCTCGCGACGGACCTTCGGCAACCGTTCCGCACGTCGCACCCGTCGGTCCGTGCTGCGCCTGCGGTTGTCGGTCCTGGGCATTGCCTTCGTGCTCTCGCTGTTCGCCGCCCGGCTGTTCCAGCTGCAGGGAGTCGACGCCAGCGCCTATGCCTCGATGGCGCAGGCGGAGGGGACCCGGACCGTCACGCTGCACGCCGCTCGTGGCGCCATCCTGGATCGCAACGGGGTCCCCCTCGCGTCGTCCACCGACGCGGTCGCGATCACCGCCGACCCGACGCTGACGACTATGCACGCGCCGTCGATTGCCGCCGTGCTCGCCAACCGCCTGCACCTGGACTACTTCGACACCGTCGCCAAGCTGCGCACGCCGAACACCAGATTCGTCTACCTGCAGCGGCGGGTCCCCAGCTGGCGCGCCGCTGCGGTCCTCAAGGACCTGTCGGAGCACCAGCTGACCGGCGTCTTCACCGAGCGCGACCCGCTACGCACCTATCCCGAGGCAGACGTCGCCGCCACGCTGGTCGGCCTGGTGGGCGCTTCGGGGGATGGCACCTCCGGGCTCGAACAGCAGTACAACAGCGTGCTCAAGGGTGTCGACGGGCAGGCGACGTATGTCACCTCACCGGCCGGTGAGCACATCCCGATGGCCGACTCGACAGTGCAGGCGGCCCAGGACGGCACCGGCATCGTGACGACTATCGACCGGGACCTCCAGTGGTACGCCGACCGCAGGCTCGCCGAGGCGGTGCGGTCGACACGTTCGGACTGGGGAGCGGCGGTCACCATCGACGTGCAGACCGGCCAGATCTACCAGTTCTCGCAGTTCCCGAGCTTCAACCCCAACCGGCTCGAGCATCTCGACGTGAACGACGTGACCAACCGGGGCATCTCCTACGTGTACGAGCCGGGCAGTGTGGAGAAGCTGTTCACGTACTCCGCGCTGGCCGACTCCGGCCAAGTGGACCCGCGTACGCACATCGTCGTGCCCGGCGTCTACAACGTCGACGGCTTCGCGATCCAGGACGACTGGTCGCACGGAACCATCCACCTCACCGCCACCGGTGCCCTCGCGAAGTCGTCCAACATCGCCGCCATCCTGGCCTCGCAACGCGTCTCGAAGCAGACGCTGGCCTCCTACCTGCACTCCTTCGGGCTCGGCTCGCCGACCTCGGTCGGGCTGCCGGGGGAGTCCGGTGGCATCCTGGCCGCCCCCTCCACCTGGAGCGACGCCCAGCACGCCACCATCGCGTTCGGGCAGGGGCTCTCGGTCACGGCGCTGCAGATGGCCGCGGGCATCGCGGCGATCGCCAACGGCGGTGAGTACGTGCAGCCGACGCTGGTCTCGGGCTACCTGCAGCCCGACGGCTCCATCCAGGCGGCACCGGGCGCCGAGCGGCACCGGGTGATCAGCGCTCGGGCCGCGCGGATGGTCGCCACGATGATGACCGCGGTGACCCAGAACGGCGGGACGGCGCCGCTCGCGGCGATCCCGGGCTACCGCGTCGCCGGCAAGACCGGCACCGCACAGCGGGTCGACCCCACGACAGGTACCTACGCCGCCGGACAGCGCACGATCTCCTTCGCCGGGTTCGCCCCGGCCGACGCTCCCCGGTTCATGACCTACGTGGTGCTCGACAACCCAAAGGACGGCAGCTTCGGCGGCACGGGCGCGGCGCCGGTGTTCCACGACATCATGACCATGGTGCTGCAGCGCTACGGCATCCCGCCGACCGGAGCCGGGCCGGTGAAGATCCCGCTCCAGTGGTGAACGGATAACCTCCCCCGGTGGCCGACGACCTCGCGCTGACCGCGTCCGATGCGCTCTCCCCGCGACCCACCCGGGTCCCGTCGGTCCCGCTCGCCCGGCTGGTCGCGCTGGTCGACACCGACCTCCGGCTGCCGCGCGAAGCACCGGCCGGGCAACCTCCCGACGTCCCCGACGTCACCGGCATGACGTTGCGCTCCCAGTCGGTTCGGCCGGGCGACCTCTACGCCGCCCTTGCCGGTGGACGTACGCACGGGGCGCAGTTCGCACCGGCCGCCGCCGGCTCGGGGTGCGCCGCCTTCGTCACCGACCCTGCGGGTGCACAGCGCTGCCTGGACAGCGGTCGCCCCACGCTCGTCGTGGACACGCCTCGCTCGAGGATCGGCCTGCTGGCACGTGAGGTCTATGGGGCCGCCTGCGACGCCGTGCGCACGATCGGGGTGACCGGAACCTCCGGGAAGACCACCACTACCTACCTCCTCGAGGGGGGCCTACGGGCAGGCGGCGGCCCTACCGCGTTGATCGGGACGACCGGCACCTGGATCGCCGGCCGCCCGGTGGCCTCGGCGCTGACCACGCCGGAGGCCCCGGAGCTGCACGCACTGTTCGCGGTGATGCGTGAGAACGACGTGCGGGACTGCGCGATGGAGGTGTCCAGCCATGCCCTCGTGCAGGGCCGCGTCGACGGTGTCATGTTCGACGTCGCGGTGTTCCTCAACCTCGGTCGCGACCATCTCGACTTCCACGCCGACCTCGAGGACTACTTCGCCGCGAAGGCGTCCTTGTTCACCCCGGCGCGGGCGCGGCGGGCGGTGGTCAACGTGGACGACGCGCACGGGCGTCGGCTCGCCGACCAGACCGACGTGCCTGTCGTGACGTTCTCGGCGGCCGGCCGGCCGGGTGCCGACTGGCGGGCCGCCGACATCGAGCCGACTCCCACGGGCACCCGGTTCGCCCTCGTTGGTCCCGATGGCGCGCGGGTGCCGGCCTCCTGCCCACTGCCCGGCGCCTTCAACGTCGCGAACGCGCTGGCCGCCCTCGCGGCGTTGGCCGTGCTCGGCAAGCCGGTTGAGGCCGCCGCCGCAGGAGTGGCCGCGTCCCACCCGGTGCCAGGGCGCATGGAGCAGGTGCACGCGGGGCAGCCGTACCGCGTGCTCGTCGACTATGCGCACAAGCCGGATGCCGTCGAGGCGGTGCTGAGTGCGCTTCGGCCGGTGACCGCAGGCAGACTGCTGCTCGTGCTCGGCGCCGGCGGTGACCGTGACCCCGGCAAGCGAGCGCTGATGGGACGGATCGCCGCCCGGCAGGCCGACGTGGTCGTGGTCACCGACGACAACCCACGGACCGAGAACCCAGCGGAGATCCGGGCGGCGCTGCTGGCCGGCGCCCGGGCGGTCGTCGACGGGGCGAACCTGGTCGAGCTGGCCGACCGGGCCACCGCGATCCGGCACGCGGTCTCGATCGCCGCTGCGGGCGACTGCGTGGTGATCGCGGGCAAGGGACATGAACGCGGGCAGGAGGTCGACGGGGTGGTGCATCCCTTCGACGACCGTGCGGTGGCCCGGCGCGCAGTGCGCGAGCAGCTGCAGCAGAGCGGGCCCTGCCCGTGATCCACACGCGGCTCGACGCTCTGGCGGCGGTGACCGGCGGGGTGGTGAGCGACGGTGATCCGGCGACCCTGGTCAGCGCGCCGGCCAGCGTGGACTCCCGCGACGTCGCGCCGGGCGGCCTGTTCGTGGCGGTTCCCGGCGAGCGCGTCGACGGCCACGACTTCGCGGCGCACGCCGTGGCCTCCGGCGCCGCCGCCGTGCTGGCGGCCCGGCCGCTCGGGGTGCCGGCTGTCGTGGTCGACAACCCGGTGGCGGCGCTCGGCCGCGTGGGGCGCTACGTCGTCGACTCGCTCGGCGTCGCGGTCGTGGGGGTCACCGGCTCGCAGGGGAAGACGAGCACCAAAGACCTGCTTGCCGTCGTCCTGGCGCTCGCCGGACCGGTGGTGGCACCTCGCGGCTCGCTCAACAACGAGCTGGGGGTGCCGCTGACCGCAACCCGGGCGGACCGGTCCACGCTGCACCTGGTCGTCGAGATGGGAGCCCGAGGGGCAGGGCACATCCGCGACCTTTGCCAGATCACGCCTCCCCAGATCGGGTTAGTGCTCAACGTGGGGCTGGCGCATCTCGGTGAGTTCGGCAGCCGGGAGGCGATCGGGAACGCCAAGGGGGAGCTGGTGGAGGCGCTGCCCCCTGAGGGAGTCGCTGTGCTCAACGCCGACGACCCACTGGTGGCGCGGATGAGGTCGCGAACCCGCGCCCGAGCGCTCAGCTTCGGCCAGGACCCGGCCGCGGACGTCCGACTGGGCAACGTCGGTCTCGACGACCGCGGTCGCGCGCGGTTCACGCTGACCCATGCTGGTCGACAGGTGGCCGTTGAGCTGCGGCTGCTCGGCGAGCACCAGGCCATCAACGCCGCCGCTGCGGCGGCGGTCGCCCTGGCCCGCGGGCTGGACCTGGCTGACATCGCGGCTGGCCTCTCCACGGCCGTCCCGGCGTCCGCCTGGCGGATGGAGCCGCACGAGCGCGCCGACGGCGTGCTCGTGCTCAACGACACCTACAACGCCAACCCCGACTCGATGCGCGCCGCGCTGAAGACCTTGGTCGGTGTGGCTCGTAGCCGCGGTTCCGGCAGGACGGTCGCCGTGCTCGGCAGCATGCGTGAGCTCGGCGCAACGTCCGCGGGGGAGCACGACGCGATCGGGCGGCTGGCTGCGCAGCTCTCGGTGTCGCTGCTCGTGGTGGTCGGCGAGGACGCCCGGCCGCTGCACCAGGGCGCCTGCCACGAGGGGTCCTGGCAGGGTGAGTCGCTGCTGGTCGCCGACGCGGCCGCCGCCTCCCAGTTGCTGGCCGAGCAGGTCCAACCGGGTGACGTGGTGCTGGTCAAGGCATCCCGCTCGGAGGGACTCGAGCGCGTCGCCGACGCCCTGCTCGCAGCCCCGGGGGATACTGCTGCGGGCAGCCCTGCCGGCGGGCGCGACGACGAAGGGGTCCACGTTCGATGAGGGCCATCGTGCTGGCCGGCGCTCTGGCACTTCTCGGGACGTTGCTTGGCACCCGGGCGGCCATCTCGGTTCTCGTGGCCAAGGGCTATGGCCAGCTCATCCGAGACGACGGCCCCACCTCGCACCACACCAAGCGCGGCACCCCGACGATGGGTGGGCTGGTGGTCGTTGCCTCGGTCCTGATGGCCTACGCATTGGCGAAGCTGCTCACCGGCTCGGTCCCGTCGGCGTCGGCGATCCTGCTGCTGTTCCTGTTCAGCGGCCTGGGCATCGTCGGCTTTCTGGACGACTACATCAAGATCTCCAAGCAGCGCAGCCTCGGCCTGCGCAGCAAGACCAAGTTCGCCGGCCAGACGCTGGTGGCGCTGGTGTTCGCGCTGCTGGCGCTCCGCTTCGCCGATGCCAGCGGGCGGACGCCGATCTCGCACGGGATCTCGTTCATCCGCGACATCGACGGGTGGGAGCTCCCGACGGTCCTCGTCGTGCTCTGGGTGCTGGTGATCGTCTCCGGCACGAGCAACGGGGTCAACCTCACCGACGGCCTCGACGGTTTGGCCTCCGGTGCGTCGGTGATGGTCTTCGGCGCGTACACGCTGGTCAACATCTGGCAGAACAACCAGTTCTGCGGGAGTCGGCCGGGTCCCAAGTGCTATGAGGTGCGGGACCCGCTGGACCTGGCAGTCGTCGCCGCCGCCCTGACCGGCGCCTGCTTCGGCTTCTTGTGGTGGAACGCCTCCCCGGCGAGGATCATCCTGGGCGACACCGGCTCGCTGAGCCTCGGCGGCGCGGCCGCCGGGCTCGCGATCATGACCCGCACGGAGATGCTGCTGCTCGTGCTGGGTGGGTTGTTCGTGGTCATCGCGCTGTCGGTGATGCTCCAGGTCGGCTGGTTCAAGCTGACCAAGGGCAGCCGACTGTTCCGGATGGCGCCGCTGCACCACCACTTCGAGCTGAAGGGATGGGCCGAGGTGACCATCGTGATCCGGTTCTGGATCATCTGCGGCCTGTTCGTAGCCACCGGTCTGGGCCTGTTCTACGCCGAGTGGGTGGCTGGGGCGTGAGCCGTCCGGCGCTCGACGCCCTCGGCCGCCAGGACTCGTGGGAGGCAGTGCACGCGGTCGTCGGTGGACTCGCCGTATCGGGCTTCGCGGCGGCCGACGCGCTGGTGCATCTGGGCGCCCGGGTGACAGTCCTCGACGACGCGCACACCGACGCGCTGGCCGACAAGGCAACGCTATTGTCGATCCTCGGTGCCGACGTCCGGCTCGGCCCGGGGTCGACTGCTGCGTTGCCCGCCGACGCCGACGTGCTCGTCGTGACCCCGGGCATGCCGCCGCGGCTGCCGGTGGTCTCTGCGGCGGTCGACCGCGGCGTCCCGGTCTGGGGCGAGGTGGAGCTCGGCTGGCGGCTGCGCGGGGACGACCCCGCCCCGTGGTTGTGCGTCACCGGGAGCAACGGCAAGACCACAACCGTGCAGATGCTCGACGCGATGCTTCGGGAGGCGGGGCTGCGCAGTGCCGCGGTGGGCAACGTAGGCACAGCGGTCACCGAGGCAGTCATGCACCCCGACCGTCTCGACGTGCTGGCGGTCGAGCTGTCCAGCTTCCAGCTGCACTGGGCGCGCTCGATCTCACCGCAAGCCTCCGTGGTGCTCAACGTGGCTGCGGACCACCTCGACTGGTACGACGGCTCCATGGCGGCTTACACGCGCGACAAGGGCCGCATCTACGCGGGTGCGCAGGTGGCGTGCGTCTACAACGTCGCAGACCCGGTGACCGAGGAGCTGGTGCGCGAGGCGGAAGTCGTAGACGGCTGCCGGGCGGTCGGCTTCACGCTCGGCATCCCGTCAGTGGGCATGCTCGGCGTGGTCGACGGCGTGCTGGCCGACCGCGCGTTCGTCGCCGATCGACAGACCTCGGCTGCCGAGCTCGGCTCGGTCTCCGACGTACACCCGCCGGCGCCGCACAACGTGGCCAATGCACTGGCCGCCGCGGCATTGGCCAGGGCGCACGGGGTGCCCCCGGCCGCGGTGCGTGGCGGCCTGCGGGGGTTCCGCATGGACGCGCACCGGATCGCCGACGTGGCCGAGCTCGACGGGGTGCGCTATGTCGACGACTCGAAGGCCACGAACCCGCACGCCGCGACCGCCGCGCTGCTCAGCGCGAGACCGGTGGTGTGGGTGGCCGGTGGGCTGGCGAAAGGTGCGTCCTTCGACGAGCTGGCCGCGACCGTGGCGTCGCGGCTACGAGGAGCCGTGCTGATCGGTCGTGACCGTGGCCTGATCGCCGAGGCCCTGGCGCGACACGCGCCTGATGTGCCGGTCGTCGAGGTCGTCGCCAGCGAGACTGGCGGGCAGACCGACGAACACGTCATGGACCGCGTGGTCGACGCAGCAGCACACCTGGCTCGCCCCGGCGACACCGTGCTGCTTGCGCCGGGGTGCGCGTCGATGGACATGTTCACCGACTACGCCGCTCGTGGCGACGCGTTCGCCGCGGCGGTGCGTCGCCGAGAGGCCCGTACCGACCGAGGGTGAGCGTGGTGGCGCAGACCCGACGAGGAGGCCATCGCCGGTGAGCACGGCCGCTTCGCAGCGAACCGACGTCGCCCGACCGTCCGCCACCGGCTGGTGGGCCGGACTGCGCGAGGGGCTGGACCGGCCGCTGACGTCCTACCAGCTGATCATCGGGGTCACCGGGCTGCTGCTGGGGCTGGGTCTGGTCATGGTCCTCTCGGCGAGCTCGGTGCTCTCCTACGAGACCTACGGCAGCTCCTACTACATCTTCAGCAAGCAGGCCACCTGGGTGGCGATGGGCGTCCCGCTGGCCTGGTGCGTGTCGCGGATGCCCGTGCGGCTGATCCGGGCGTTCGCCTATCCGGCGCTGCTGGGATCGATCGTGCTGATCCTGCTCACGTACGTGCCGGGCCTCGGTGTCGACGTCAACGGCAACCAGAACTGGCTGAGCTTCGGCGGCCCCTTCACGATCCAGCCGTCGGAGATCGCCAAGCTGGCGATCATCTTGTGGGCCGCGGACCTGTACGCGCGCAAGGACAAGCTGCTCGACGAGTGGTTGCACCTGCTGGTCCCCATGCTGCCGGTCACCATGCTCGTCGCGCTGCTGGTGATCGGGCAGCACGACCTGGGCACGGCGCTCGTCTTGTTCGCGGTGATCCTGGGCATCTTGTGGGTGGTCGGCGCGCCCAACCGGCTGTTCGTCGGAGCACTGCTCGTGATCGCGGGCCTCGCGGCCTTCCTGGCCGGGTCGAACCCGGAACGGGTCAAGCGGCTGACGACGTTCACCGACCCGATGGCGCACCTGCGCGGCGACGGGTGGCAGGCCGCCCACAGCATGTACGCGCTGGCCACCGGACAGTTCTGGGGAGTCGGGCTCGGGGCCAGCAGGCAGAAGTGGGGAACGCTGCCCGAGGCGCATACGGACTTCATCTTCGCTGTCATCGGCGAGGAGCTCGGGCTGGCCGGCACGCTCGCGGTCCTCGGGCTGTTCATGGTGCTGGCGTACACCGGCTTCCGGATCGCCTCGCGAACCCGGGACCCGTTCGTGCGCTACGCGTCCGCGGGTGTCACCGTCTGGCTGCTCGCCCAGACGCTGATCAACCTCGGCATGGTGCTCGGACTGCTGCCGGTGATCGGCATCCCGCTGCCGCTGCTGTCCTACGGCGGGTCGGCGCTGCTCCCGACGCTGGTCTCGCTGGGCATGCTGTCGGCGTTCGCCAAGACCGAGCCGGGCGCGCGCGCGGCTCTGCAGGCGAAGCGCAAGCGCCGCCGCCGGACCCGTCCGGTCAGTTCGGGGCGGAGGCCCTGACCGATGCCGCTGTCCGTGCTGCTGGCCGGCGGTGGGTCGGCCGGGCACACCTCGCCGCTGCTGGCCACGGCCGAAGCGCTGACCGAGCTGGTGCCCGACGTCCGCCTCACCTGCCTCGGCACCGCCCGTGGCCTCGAGGCCACGCTCATCCCCGCCGCCGGCCTGCCGCTGGAGCTGGTGCCTGCCGTACCGCTGCCCCGCCAGATCGGGAGCGAGCTGCTTCGGGTGCCCGGCCGGCTGCGTGCCGCGGTCCGGGCCGCCGGCTCGGTGCTCGAACGCGTGCGACCCGACGTGCTGGTCGGCTTCGGGGGCTACGTGAGCGTCCCCGCCTACCTGGCGGCCCGCCGACGGCGGCTGGCCGTCGTCGTGCACGAGGGCAACGCCCTTCCCGGCCTGGCCAACCGGCTGGGCGCACGGATGACGCCGCACGTGGCGGTCAGCTTCCCGGGCACGCCGCTGCCACATCCCGTCTGCACGGGGCTGCCGATCCGGCGCTCGATCTCCCGGCTGGACCGCACGGCCGCCCGTGCGGAGGGCCGGGCCGCGTTCGGCCTCGACGCCGATCGGCCGACGCTGCTGGTGACCGGCGGGTCGCAGGGCGCCCGGCGGATCAATGCCGCGGTGTCCGGAGCCGCCCGCGAGCTCGCCGCGAACGGCATCCAGGTCCTGCACCACGCCGGCCGGGTGGAGGAAGCGGTCGTGCTGCCGCCGCCCGGTGCCCCGCCGTACGTCGTGCTGCCCTACATCGAGCGGATGGACCTGGCCTACGCCGCGGCCGACCTGGTGGTGTGCCGGGCCGGCGCCAACACCGTGACCGAGGTCGCCGCCATCGGCCTGCCCGCGGTCTTCGTGCCGTTGCCGATCGGCAACGGTGAGCAGGCCCGCAACGCGCAGCCCGTCGTGGCGGCGGGTGGCGGCCTGCTGGTCGACGACGCGTCCCTGGACGCCGCCTGGGTGCGGTCCAACGGGCCGCCGCTGCTGCTCGACGCGGCGCGGCTGGCGACGATGTCGCAGGCGGCCCGCCACGTGCTGCCCCGCGATGGTGCCGGCCGACTCGCGCGCCTGGTGGTCGACGCGGCCGGGAGCCGGCGGTGAAGGTCCCGGTGCCGGCGGTGGTGAAGCCGGCGGCAGAGCTGCGCCGGGTGCACTTCGTAGGCATCGGCGGGACGGGCCTGTCGGGCATTGCGCGGATCATGTTGGTCCGCGGCATCCAGGTCACTGGCAGCGACGCCGCGGAGTCCGAGACCCTCGCGCAGCTGCGCGAGCTGGGCGCCCGCTGCTTCGCCCGGCACGCGGCCGACCAGCTCGGTGACGTCGACGTGGTCGTGGTGTCCACCGCCATCCCCGAAGACAACCCGGAGGTGCGCGAGGCGCAGCGACGGGGCGTGCCGGTATGGCCGCGGGCAGCGGCGCTGGTCTCGGTTATGACCGGACGCGAGGTGCTCGCGGTGGCCGGGACGCACGGCAAGACCACCACCACCGGGATGCTCGCGTCGGCGCTGCTGTCCGCGGGCGAGGACCCGTCGTACGCGATCGGTGCAGACCTGGCGGCGACCGGGAGCAACGCCCACGACGGGTCGGGGAGCACCTTCGTCGTCGAGGCCGACGAGAGTGACGGTGCCTTTCTCAGCTACTCACCGATGGGGGCGGTGGTGACCAACGTCGATGCCGACCACCTCGACCACTACGGCAGCGTCGCGGCCTACCGGGCGGCGTTCGCGGCGTTCCTCGACACCATCCGGCCCGGCGGCTTCCTGGTTGCCTGCACCGATGACCACGGTGCGGCCGCCCTGGCCGACCGGGCCCGAGCAGTCGGCGTCGAGACCGTGACCGTCGGCCTGGCCGACGATGCCCGCCTGCGCGCGGTGGAGGTCAGCATTGGCGGTGGCGGCTCGACCAGCACGGTCACGCTCGACGGCGCGTCGGTGGGCACCCTGAGGCTGCAGGTGCCGGGGCGGCACTACGTGCGTGACGCACTGGCCGCGCTGGCGGCCGGCTTGCAGCTCGGCCACCGGGCCGGCGACCTGCTGCCCGGGCTCGCCGGTTACACCGGCAGCCGGCGCCGGATGGAGCGCAAGGGGGAGGCCGGCGGCGTGCAGGTCTACGACTCGTACGCGCATCATCCGGTCGAGATCGCCGCTGATGTGGAGGCGGCGCGCTCGCTCATCGGCGGCGGCCGGCTGGTCGTGTGTTTCCAACCGCACCTGGTCTCGCGCACCAAGACCTTCGCGCCGCAGATGGGTCACGCGCTGGGCGCCGCCGACGTGGTCGTCGTCACCGACGTGTATGCGGCCCGCGAGGAGCCCGAGGAAGCTGTGACGGGGGCGCGAGTCGCCGTCGAGGTCCCGCTTCCTGCCGACCGGGTCCGGCACGTCCCGGCGCTGGGTGACGTGGCGCCGGCACTGCTCACGCTCACCCGGCCGGGGGACCTGGTGCTGACCCTTGGTGCCGGCGACGTGACCACCGTAGGGCCGCAGCTGCTGGAGCTGCTCGGTGAGCGTGCGGAGTCCCGTCGTGGCTGAGCGAAACCCCCATGGCTCGACCGCCCGCTTCCCCAGGAGGCGGACTCCGAGCCGGTTTGCCCGCCTACGGCTCCACCTGCTGCTGGCCGGGCTGCTGCTGCTGGGCGGCGTGGCCTTCTGGGTGGTTGCCATGTCGTCGCTGATGGGCGTCCACACCGTTCGCGTCGAGGGCACCCGCCTGCTGACGGCGGCGCAGGTGCAGCAGGCGGCTGACGTACCCGACGGCGCCGCCCTCGCGAGACTTGACGTCGGCGCGATCGCCGACCGGGTGCGCCAGCTGCTGCCCGTGGCCGCGGTGAGCGTGCAACGGGACTGGCCGACCGGGCTGCGGATCGTGGTCACTGAGCGGGTCGCGGTCGCGGCCGTCGCCGACCACGGGACCCTCGAGGGCATGGACGCCGAGGGGGTGCTGTTCCGCCACTACCGGCACGCGCCGAAGCGGCTGCCACTCGTCCGGGCCGGCGATCTGGCGGCTACTGGCCGCGCGGCGGCCCTACACGAGGTGGCCACCGCCGTCAGCTCGTTGCAGCCGGCAGTCTCCCGCAAGGTTGATCATGTCGACGTCGCCAGCATGGACGCGATCACCCTCGTGCTGCGCGACGGGGACACGGTGGTGTGGGGGAGCGCCGACGAGTCCACCCTCAAGGCCCAGGTGCTCACCGCACTGCTGCACGTGCGCGGGTCCCATTACGACGTCTCGGTGCCCGAGCAGCCGACCACGGCTCAGTGACGCTGCGAGTTCTCCAGCCGGGACCGATCTCGTGACCGGATGGTCGCTCGGGCGACCCGGATGTGGCGAGCTCGGCGTGCAGCCAACCGGATTTCTCAACCCGTGGCGCGACACGCGGCCAGGTTCGTTGATCGGGCCGGGTCGCGGCCGTACGTTCAGCCGCAGTTGACAGGTTGACATAACTATAACTCTGCAGTTGAGGGTGACAGTTGAGGACAACCAGTGGACAGGCAACCGAACCGCAGGTCTCGCGCCCGACCGGGCCGGGTCTCAGCTCAACGAAAGGTGCGCGTCGTGGCAGCGCAGAACTACCTGGCGGTGATCAAGGTCGTCGGCATCGGTGGCGGTGGCGTCAACGCGGTCAACCGGATGATCGAGGTCGGTCTCAAGGGCGTCGAGTTCATCGCGATCAACACCGACGCCCAGGCGTTGTTGATGAGTGATGCCGACGTCAAGCTCGACATCGGGCGAGAGCTCACCCGCGGCCTGGGCGCCGGTGCGGCTCCCGGCGTGGGCGCGCGAGCGGCCGAGGACCATGCCGAGGACATCGAGGAGGTGATCAAGGGCGCCGATATGGTGTTCGTCACCGCTGGGGAAGGCGGTGGCACCGGTACCGGCGGCGCACCGGTGGTCGCTCGCATCGCCCGATCGCTCGGCGCGCTGACCATCGGCGTGGTGACCCGTCCGTTCGCCTTCGAGGGTCGGCGTCGGGCGAACCAGGCAGAGGAGGGCATCGCGCAGCTGCGCGAGGAGGTCGACACCCTCATCGTGATCCCCAACGACCGGTTGCTGTCGATCAGCGACCGCAGTGTCAGCGTGCTCGACGCGTTCAAGCAGGCCGACCAGGTGCTGCTGCAGGGCGTGTCCGGGATCACCGACCTCATCACCACGCCGGGGCTGATCAACCTCGACTTCGCCGATGTCAAGGCGGTCATGTCCGATGCCGGCTCCGCGCTGATGGGCATCGGCTCGGCCCGCGGTGAGGACCGGGCAGTGGCCGCGGCCGAGATGGCCGTCTCCAGCCCCCTGCTCGAGGCGTCGATCGACGGTGCCCACGGTGTGCTCCTGTCGATTGCCGGCGGTTCCGACCTCGGACTGTTTGAGATCAACGAGGCCGCGGCGCTGGTCAGCCAGGCTGCGCATGCCGAGGCCAACATCATCTTCGGCGCCGTCATCGACGACGCCCTGGGTGACGAGGTGCGGGTCACCGTGATCGCGGCCGGCTTCGACGGGGGCACCCCGAAGCGGCGTGACGTCGGTCAGCCGGCACTGCGCAGGGAGTCCTCGGCGCCGGCGCTGGGCGGGCCGGTCGCGGGCGGGCCGACGGCAGGAGGGGCGATGCCACCGCTCGGCTCGGGTGCGCCGAACGGCGGGTCCGTGCACCAGGGAGCACCAGGGCTCGTTCCGGTCGGCGCGGCTCAGAGCGTGCCGGCTGGCAGCTTCCCACGCACGGACCCGCACCCGGCCCGTCCGATAGTGCCCGCGCAGCCGCAGCCGGTCGGTGTCCGTGGCGCACCAGGTCCGGCGCAACCGCAACGCGAGCCCCAACGGCAGCCCCGTCCGGTCGCCTTCGATGACGACGAGCTCGACATCCCGGACTTCTTGAAGTAGGTGTTCGCCTACGTCGAGTCCCTCGCGGGGGTCCGGGTTGCCTTCACCGACCGCCACGGCGGGGTCAGCGCAGGCTCCTGGAAGTCGCTGAACCTCGGCACCAGCAACGGGGACGACCCGGCCCGGGTGGCAACCAACTTGGGCCGGGTCGCTGCGCGCCTGGACGTGGCTCCGGCCGCGGTGATACGGATGAGCCAGGTGCACGGTGACCAGGTGCACGTGGTCACGGCGCAGCTCGACCAGGCCGGAGGCGGCGAGGTGCCGGTGGGCGACGCCCTGGTGACCGCCTCGCCCGAGGTCACCTTGTTGGTGCGCGCGGCGGACTGCGTACCGCTGGTCCTCGCCGACGCCGCGGCCGGACTGGTCGGCGTGGCCCATGCCGGGCGTCGAGGCCTCATGCAGGGCATCGTGAGCCGAACGGTCGCGGCGCTGCGCGAGCTCGGTGCCGAGCAGCTCACCGGCTGGATCGGGCCGCGTGTCTGCGGCCGCTGCTACGAGGTTCCCGACCAGATGCGCAACGACGTCAGCGCCTTGGTTCCGCAGGCTCGCGCGGTTACCTCTTGGGGGACTCCGGCACTGGACATTGGAGCGGGGGTACGCGCGCAGCTCGAGCAGCTCGACGTCGACGTCATCGACGTGGCGACCCGGCTCGGTCCCGGAGTCGCCTGCACCGTGGAGAACACCGACCTGTTCTCCTACCGGCGCCAGGGCCGCAGCTCGGGCCGGCTCGGCGGGCTCGTCCGCCTCATCCCATGACGTCGACGCCGGACGAGCGTGCCGCACAGCTGGCCGCCGGCCTGGCCGGTGTTCGTCATCGGCTGGCAAGCGCTGCGGCGGCAGCGGGTCGACCGGTCGACGAGCTGACGCTGGTCGTGGTGACCAAGACCTACCCCGCCGGCGACGTAGACCTGCTGGGCCGGCTCGGTGTGCGCGACGTCGGCGAGAGCCGGCATCCCGAGGCGGCCGACAAGCGCGCCCAGGTGGACGTGGAGCTGCCGCTTCGCTGGCATTTCGTGGGCGCCCTGCAGACCAACAAGGCCCGCGCTGTCGCCGGCTACGCAGACGTCGTCCACTCCGTCGACCGGCCGCGGCTGGTCGAAGCGCTTTCGGCCGGCGTCACCCGGCGCGGCCGCAGCGTGGAGTGCTTCGTGCAGGTCGATCTCGACGAGGAAGCGCAGCCGGGCCGTTCCGGCTGCTCGCCGCGCGCGGTCCCCGAGCTGGCCGATGCGTTGGCGCAGGCACCGGGGCTGGTGCTGGCCGGTGTGATGGCCGTCGCCCCGAGGGGGGCCGACCCGCGCGCCGCATTCGGCCGCCTCGCCGCGGTCGCCGCCGATCTGCGTGTGCGGCACCCGTCGGCGCGGGCGATCTCGGCGGGCATGAGCGCCGATCTGGAGGCCGCTGTGGAGGCCGGCGCGACACATGTACGGATCGGGCGCGCCGTCCTCGGGGAGCGACCATCCACGGGGTAATGTCAGCCGCGTGGAGCACCTGCTCCGCTCGAGAGTTTCTCAGCAGGCGGATCCCACCGCACGGCACAACCGGAGGTCGAGAGCCCATGGCTGGCGCGATGCGCAAGGTCGGTGTCTACCTCGGTCTGGTCGAGGACAGTGACCGGTTCGACGACGACTTCGAGGACGAGACCGCCGAGCGCCGCGAGACCCGCCCGGTCCGGGCCGTCCGCGAGGAGGGTGGGGCGACCGCCGTGACCCAGCTGACGCCGCGCCGCCGACCGGTCGACGCGCCGCGCACCGACCTGGCCCGGATCACAACGCTGCACCCGCGCACCTACAACGAGGCGCGCACCATCGGTGAGCACTTCCGCGACGGTGTTCCCGTGATCATGAACCTGTCCGAGATGGACGACAGCGACGCCAAGCGCCTGGTCGACTTCGCCGCCGGACTCGTGTTCGCGGTGCACGGCACCATCGAGCGCGTGACAGCCAAGGTGTTCCTCCTCTCGCCGCCAAACGTCTCGGTCGCCGCTGAGGAGAAGCAGCGACTCGCCGAGGGTGGCTTCTTCAACCAGAGTTGATGCTGCTGTGCGCACCGTCGGTGCAGTCATCGACTTCATCCTGCTGCTGGCTCTGCTGCTGCTGATCGCCCGGATCGTGCTCGACTGGGTGCAGATGCTGGCGCGCTCCTGGCACCCGTCCGGGTTCATCTTGGTCATCTGCGAGGTCATCTACTCCGCGACCGACCCGCCGCTGCGTGCGGTACGCCGGGTGCTCCCGCCGTTCAGGATGGGCATGATGGCCCTGGACCTGTCACCGATCCTGCTGTTCGTGGTCATCTACGTCCTCCGAACCGTCAACGCACTGATCTTCTTCCGGGCCTGATCCGGCGCCCTGCGGCCGTTTGTCCGGGGGGGTCGGCCACCCAGTACGGGGGGGCGCCCGGACCAGACTCTTCGACCCTGAGGTGACTGTCATGCCGTTGACCCCGCAGGCCGTGCGCGACAAGCGCTTCACGCCCGTCCGCCTGCGTGAGGGCTACGACATGGGCGAGGTCGACTCGTTCCTCGACGAGGTGGAGGCCGAGCTCGAGCGGCTGACCGCGGAGAACGACGAGCTACGGGCACAGGGCACCACGGCAACGTGGCCGAGCTCCACAGAAGCTGTCCGCTCCACGTCGGCGACCGAGTCGACCTCCCGGGCCGCTGCCGAGCCGGCTGCTCCCGGGACTGCCAAGCCTGACCAGCCCGCGGCGCCTGCAACGTCCACCCCGGCACCGACTGCTGCGCAGGC
>JBBSGC010000005.1:0-37180 GCA_038254525.1 Propionibacteriales bacterium
AGACCGAGGTGCGCACCGGGCCAGAACTCACCGGCGTTGAGCTTGGCCGCCGACATGGCGATCCTTCCGGCCAGCGTGGGGTCGATCACCACGTCACCTTCCATGACCCGGCGCAGCTGTCCGACCAGCTCAGCACCGTCCACCCGTTTCAGCACGTAGCCCGAGGCGTCGACGCGCAGGGCCTGGTAGAGGTACTGCTCGTCGTCGTAGACGGTCAGGAACACCACCCGAATGGCCGGGTCGAGCGCCTTCACCTGCCGGCACAGGTCCAGTCCGCTGTCCTTGCCCAGTCGGATGTCGCACAAGATGACGTCGGGGCGCTGCTCGGCCACGGTGGCAAGCGCATCCGCGAGATCGGTGGCGGTTCCGACAACCTCGACGTCACCGGCGAAGTGGGACAACATCGCGTCGACGCCGTGCAGGACCATCTCATGGTCGTCGACCATGACGACCCGGATCACCGGCTCAGCCATGCGGTCAGCGTAGGTCCAAACAACGGCGGCTTCGCGTCGCCGGCCAGGGACCGTTGCCGGTCACCACCGGGTCCACCCGTTGGGGTGATCCGAGCAGGCGGCCGACAGGGTGTGCTGACTGGGCCCCGATCTGGCTCGAGAGCAGGTGACCATGCCGGACAAGATCCTGAAGATGACGCGATCTGACACCGACAGTCCGTCGCGACCGGTGATGATGGCCATCGGCGGTGACTCCGCGGCCGGCAAGACCACGCTCTCCGAAGGACTCGTCGATGCCGTCGGAGCCGACCGGTGCCTGTCGATCTGCGTCGACGACTATCACAAGTTCGACCGGTTCGAGCGCCAGAGCCTCCCGTTCACACCGCTGCACCCGGACTGCAACTACATCGACATCATGGAGCAGCACCTGCAGCTGCTGGCCCTGGGGCGGCCCATTCTGAAGCCGGTCTACGACCATGCGACGGGGACCTTCACCCGTCCCGAGTACGTAGCGCCCAAAGACTTCGTGATCGTCGAGGGACTCCACCCGCTGTCCACCAAGCTGACCCGGGCATGCTTCGACGTGACCGTGTTCCTGGACCCTCCCGAGGAGGTGCGGCAGGAGTGGAAGATCAAGCGGGACTGCACCAAGCGCGGCTACACAGCGGAGCAGGTCCGTGCGGAGCTGGAGCGTCGGGAGCCGGAGTCGGAGGAGTTCATCCGCTCCCAGCGCCGCTTCGCCGACATCGTCGTGAGCTTCGCGCCGATCCCCGGCCGCCAGGACCCGCCCGGAACACCGTTGTCGGCCGAGCTTCTCCTTCGACCGACGATCCAGCACCCGGCCTTGAGTAACGTGCTGACCGACGACCACCGCACCGCCATGCACCTGAAGATCATGCGCGACAAGGACGGCACGCCCACCGACTGTCTGCACGTGCACGGACATGCCTCCACCGAGGAGGCCCGCCACCTCGAGAAGGTGATCTGGGAGGAGCTGAACATCTCCGGCGGGCCGCCCGAGGGGATCGGCGTGATCGACTCCGGTGCGCGGAGCGAACCACTAGCGCTCACCCAGCTGATCCTGCTCTACCACCTGCTGCAGACCAACGAGGCCAACGCACGCTGAGCTTCGCCGTGGCTGCCCGCTGCCTCAGTCGGCCAGGTCGACAGTCAGCGCGCAGTGGTCGGACACCGGCAACCGATGGGCCTCGCCAGGTGCGGCGGCCCGCAGCCCGCGCGCCAAGATGTGGTCGATCTGCCGACGTGGCTGGTCCACCGGGAACGTCAGCGAGGTGGCCAGCGGCCGCAAGGCGGTGGCCCGGACGGCCTGGCGAGCCGGCAGGTTCAGGTCACCCATGACCACGACGGGCCCACGGTGCGAGCTCCAAGTGCGCCGCAAGCGACGCAGCTGCACGACGTTCCAGACCGGCAGGAACGACAGATGGGTCGTCACGACCAACAGCGGTCCCGACGGGGCCAGCACGGTTGCGCCCACACCGACCCGGGCCTCGTCCCGTACGAGCTTCGGACGTAGTCGACCTCCTCCCCACCTGGGCACGGGCACCGGCAGCACGGGTAGCCGCCGAACCTGCCAGTCCGCCACCGGGTAGCGGGAGAGCAGCGCGATGCCGTAGTTCGCCGTGCCCGGCTCCTCCTGACCGGTCGCCGGCCGCCACGCGGTGCCCGGCGTACCGGACAGCGCCGCGACGAAGCGGTAGGTGGTCGCTCCCATCGCTTCGGCAGCCACCTTCGTCAGGTCGGCTCCCAGCGAGCGCGGTTGGTCGCGGTCCACCTCTTGTAACGCGAGCACATCGGCGTCCAACGTCCGGACCGCTTCGGCGAAGCGGCCCAGGTCCACCCGCTCGTCGGACGGTGAGCGTCCGTGCTGGATGTTGAAGGTCGCCAGCCGCATCCGGCCAGTTTGCCGGTTCGCTCGTCGCTCGTCGCTCGTCGCTGACGGTTCGCGAGGCCCGCCTACCTAGGCGAAGGACTCCCGTGGCGGCGCCGACTAGGTAAGCAGCCCTTCCCCACGGTGTCGTGGTGACGGCGGGGCTTGTGGGGCTCAGCCCGAGGAGGGCAGCGTCAGGCGCAGCACCCGGCCGGTCAGCGAGGGCGTCTCACCGCCCAGCAGGTAGGCGGTGTCGCCGGCTGCATAGGCACCGGCGTCGCTGACCGCGTACGGCAACTGCCCGGCGCGCGTCACGGCACCCGTCGACGGGTCAACCCACCACAGACCAGCAGTCATGGAGGTGGAGCTGGTGCGGCCGCCGGCCAGCAGGATCCGGCCGTCCATCCAGAAGGCCGCGGCGTGCCCGAGCGCAAGGGGCAGCCGGCCCACGACGCGGACCCGGCCGGTGGCCAGGTCCAGCCGCTGGACGGCGTCGACCATCGACCCGTCGCGCTCACCACCGAGCACCCACACCGCGTGACCGGCGGTCACCACGGCGGGATAGCGCACGGGCACCGGCAGCCGGCCCACGACGGAGAAGCTACGGCCGTCGCCGCTGGCCAGGACCGACGCCTGGGTGGTCACCCCGTCATAGCCACCGACCACGACGCATCGGCCACCTGCCAGCGTCGCTACCAGGTCCGACCGCGACTGCGGCAGGTGCCCGACCACGCTCCACCCGCCGTGCGGCGCAAGCTCCTGCACGGCTGACTGCTCGGTCGCGTTGCCGCCACCGACCACGAGCGCCTGACCGTGCAGGCGCACTCCTGAGGCGTCGTGCACCGCGACCGCGAGCGCCGGCAGGCGAGTCACCAACCCGTTGCCGAGGTCCAGCCGGTAGGTGGCCGCGGTGGAGCGATCGCCCGCAACCAGGCCGCCGGCGACGACCACTCGGCGGCCATGACCGACCACGACCTCGCGGGCGAGGGACTCCGGCAGCGACCAGCCGGTCGCCGACACCTGGACCCGGGCGGGCGAGGTCGCAGATCCCGGCGGGGTCGGCGCCGAGGAGCTCGGCGCCCGTGGCGCCGGTGAGGACGTGTCCGTCGTGAGGCGCGCTGGTGGCGGTGCCGCCGTCGGCCCAGCGACCAGGCTGCAGCCGGCGAGCAGCCCCGCCAGGGCCGCTGCCAGCGCGCCGGCCCTCACCGCATGTTTCCGGTGTGCCCAAGGGAGTAGCGGCCCGGCACCGGCCAGACCGCGAGCCCGTGCGGGCTGCCGCCGACCGGGAGCCGCGCCACCAGCGTGCCGCGCCGGGTGTCGAAGCCGTAGACCACGCCGTCGTATCGCCCGGACACCCACAACATCGAGCCGTCGGCCGACACCGCGCCCATGTCGGGGCTGCCGCCTCCGGGGATCGTCCAGGTGTCCACGATCCGGCGCTCGGCGAACGAGACCACGCTGATCTTGCCGGCTCCGCGGTCCGAGACGTAGAGCTGCCGCCCGTCGCGGCTCGGCATCAGGCCGTGGGGCATGTGTGGCGTGGCGATGCGTCCCACGCGTACGAATCTCTGGGCGTCGACGAGCTGCAGCCGGTCTCGGCCCATCACGGCTACGTAGAAGGTCGTGCCGTCGGGGGAGATCCGCACATCCTGCGGCATGCTCGTCGCGCCGAGGTCGATGCTGCCGAGTAGCCGGTGCGTCAGCGTGGAGATCTTCAGCAACGTCCCGGAGAACTCACAGGTGACGACGAAGAACCGTCCGTTGGCCGAGAAGTCGAGGTGGTTGGGGCCGACGCACCCCCGGTACTGCCTGCCCGGAGGCCCCTGGAACGTGTGCGGGTCGACGTAGCGGATCGCGTCGTGCTGCTCGACCATGACCACCGCGCGCCGGCCGTCAGGCGTGAAGTAGACGTTGTAGGGGCGGCGAACCGGGATCCGCCGCTCCACGCGCGCGGTGCGCGGGTTGATGGCGACCAGCCGGTCAGCTGCGCTGGCGTCGGCATAGAGCGTGCGCAGGTCGTACGACGGGTTCACGTGCTGGGAGAGCGTCCCGGACCGGATGATCCGTACCACCTTGTGCGTGCGCTGGCTGATCACCGTGGTGGTGCTGCCAGCGGAGTCGGGGACGTAGAGGTACGCCGGGTCCCGGGCGACCTTGGGGTCCAGCATGCCGGCGCGGGTGCCGGCATAGACGTCGTTGCCGATGGCCGGCGGCATCCCGGGCAGCGGATGCCGAAACGGTGGCGCGACCGCTGGCGGCGTCGCGGTCGGCGACGGCTTCGGAGTTGCCGAGCTGCCGACGGACGGGGAGCTCGGCTCAGGAGGGGTCGCGTGGATCTCGTCCTCGGCGCATCCTTGCAGGGCGACCAGCAGCAGGCCGAGGACGGCGCTCGTGCGTAGAGCGTGCACGCAATTGAGCCTCTCTGTGCCGACGCAGCGGCTACCTACGGTAGCCCGCACCGAGCGACCTTCCTCGCCGACGGGGCCGAGCGCGGTCAGGTCGCTCCCGGCAGCCGCTTGTCCTCGGTGACGGCGTTCCCACCGTCGACCACCAGCAGCTGCCCGGTCAGGTACGACGCCTCGTCGCTGGCCAGGAAGGCAATGCCGGCCGCAACCTCTGCAGGCGTTCCCGAGCGGCCCATCGGCGTCGCCGCGCCCATCTGGTGCTCCTCGGCCGACACCGAGGGGGTGGCGATCCAACCGGGACACACCGCGTTGACGGTCACACCACGCTGGGCCACCTCGATCGCCAGTGACCGCGTCATGCCCACCAGGCCGGCCTTGGCCGCGTGGTAGGCGGCGTCGTCGCCGAATGCGGTGACCGGCCCGGAGGTCGACGCCACGTTGACGATCCGGCCGTGACCGACCGCCAGCATGGCCGGCAGGACCAGCCGCGTTACGGTCACCGCCGTCAAGAGGTTGCGCTCGACCGAGGCCTGCCAGTGCCGGGCGTCGAGCTCGAGAAATGCGCCGCCCTCGTCGTCCGGGGCTCCGAGCTGCGTCATGCCGGCGTTGTTGACCAGCACGTCGAGCCGTCCGAAGCGCGTCAGCACGGCGTCGACGAGCGCCGCAGCCTCAGCCGGGCGGGTCAGGTCCGCGACGTGGTGGAGCACCTCGACACCTTCATCGGCCAGGCTGCGGGCGCGCTCGGCGATCCGGTCCGTCGTCGACGTGACCGCCACCGCGGCGCCCATCGCGCCCAGCAGCCGAGCGGTCGCGAAGCCGATCCCACCCGGCCCGCCCGCACCGGTCACCAGGGCGGTGCGCCCCTGCAGGTCGAAGGTCATGGCCGCCGACCGTACAGCCTCGCGTGACCTCCGCTTCCGACGACGGCGGCGAACCCGACCGGCCCGACGTACGGTGTGGCATGACCGCCGCCTACCGCTGGTGCCTCGTGGGCCTGGGTGTGGCGGTGCTCCTGGCGCTGCCGACGGTGGTCCGCGTGCTCCCAGTGCAGGACTCCGCGGTGTCGGCTGCGGCCCTGCTGCAGCGCGTGCAGGCATCCGGCGAGGTCGCCTACTCCGGCTACGCAGAGTCCGACGGCGGTCTGCAGCTGCCGGTCACCGACTCGTTCTCCGACCTCGCGACGTTGCTGGGCGAACGCAGCCGGCTCCGCGTGTGGTGGCGCGGCGGCGACGACTGGCGCGTCGACTCGTTGGCCACTACTGGTGAGACCGACCTGATCCGGTCCGGCGCCGTTCTCACCACCTGGCAGTACGAGGCGAACCGGGTCACCACCAGCGTCGACCCGCCGGTCCGGCTGCCCCGCAGCTCCGACCTGGTGCCCGCCGTGCTGGGCCGCAGGCTGCTCAGCGAGGCGACCCCGCAGGAGGTGAGCCGGATCCCGGCCGAGGAGGTGGCGGGACGCGATGCGCCCGGTCTGCGGCTCACACCCAGCGACCCACAGTCGACCGTCGCCCGGGTGGACGTCTGGGTCGACGACGCCACCGGCGTGGCGCTGAAGGTGGCCCTCTACGGTGCGGACTCCGCCGACCCCGCAGTGAGCAGCGCCTTTCTGGACTTCTCGACGGCTCCGCCGCCCGCCGCCGCCACCGCCTTCACGCCCCCGCCGGGCGCCGAGCGACGCACCGAGGACGCCGTCGACATCGCTGCCGCGGCGAACCAGTTCGCTCCCGTCCGGCCCCCGGCGACGCTGGCCGGCCTGCAGCGGCGGACCGGCCCCGACCTGGGCGCGGTCGGCGAGTACGGCCGGGGAGTGACACTCCTGGTGGCGATCCCACTCTGGGACGACGCGGCCAACCGGTTGCGGGACCAGCTCAGCACGACGCCGGGCGCACGGATCCGGCCAGGTGGCACCGGCCTGACGATCGGGCCTGTCTCCTTGCTGCTGACCGACGGCGGTCCCAGCTGGTTCCTCTCCGGCACGGTCACCGGGCGTACGCTCCGAGTCGCCGGAGCGCAGCTCGCCGGTGTCAGCAGCCCACGATGATCCGGACCAGCCGGCTGACGAAACGCTTCGGCCCGGTGCTCGCCGTCGACGGCGTCGACCTCGACGTCCGCGAGGGCGACATCTATGGCTTCCTGGGCGCCAACGGGTCAGGCAAGACCACGACCGTACGCATGCTGCTCGGGTTGGTGCTCGCCACCTCCGGGGAGATGCAGGTGCTCGGACAGCCCATGCCCAAGGCGGCCCGCTCGGTGCTGCCGCAGGTGGGGGCGCTCGTCGAGGGACCTGCCGCCTACGGGCACCTGTCGGGGAGGACCAACCTCGCTCTGGTCGACGCGATGGGCCCTGGCGGTCCGTCCCGGACCAGGGGCAGCCGGATCGACGACGTCCTCGAGCAGGTCGGGCTCGCCGACGTAGGGCGGCGGAAGGTCGGCGCGTACTCCCTGGGGATGCGACAACGGCTCGGCCTCGCCGCGGCCCTGCTGCGCACCCCGCGGCTGCTCGTGCTCGACGAGCCGACCAACGGGCTGGACCCGCAGGGGATCCGCGAGATCCGCGGACTGCTGCTGGGCCTGCACGAGCGGGGCACCACGATCTTCTTGTCCAGCCACCTGCTGGCCGAGGTCGAGCAGCTGTGCACGCGCGTCGGGGTCCTCGACCGCGGCCGGCTGGTGCTGCAGGACGAGCTCGCGACCCTGCGCGCTCCGACGGGGCGCACGCTCGTCCGGACACCCGATGTCGAGACCGCCCGGGCACTGCTCGACGGCCAGGTCGAGCAGCGCTTCGCCGACCGGCTGCTCGTGCGGGTCCCCGACGCGGCGGCGCTCAACGCCCGCCTCGTCCACGCGGGCGTGCGGGTCACCGAGCTGGGACCCGAACGTTGGACACTCGAGCAGGTCGTGCTGGCGGCGACCGAGACGGACCAGGGCGCCGGGCGGCCGGCATGATCGCGGTCGAGCTGCGCAAAATGCTCCGCCGGCCGCGCACCTGGGTGACCATCGTCCTGCTGGACGCGCTGCCGACGCTGGTCGCCGTCCTGCTGGCGCTCACCGACCTTGGTCCCCGCCCGGGCACCGGACCGGCCTTCCTGTCGGCCGTGCTGTCTGACGGCACGCTGTTCCCGCTGGCGGCGCTGGCGATCGTGCTGCCGTTGTTCCTGCCGGTGGCGGTGGCCGTCATCGCCGGTGACTCGATCGCCGGAGAGGCGGCGACCGGCACGCTGCGCTACGTGCTCGTCCGGCCGGTCGGCCGGACCCGGTTGCTCACCGCCAAGCTGGTCAGCGTGATCGCCTTCGTGCTCATCGCGGTGCTGGTCGTGGCCGGCACCGCCTACCTGGTCGGGCACCTGCTGCTCGGCAACCAGCCACTCGCGAGCAGCGTCTCGGGGACGTCGCTCACCCCGCAGCAGGTGCTCGAGCGGACTCTGCTCTCGATCGGCTACGTCACCTTGTCGATGCTCGGCGTCGCCGCGCTGGCGCTGTTCCTCTCGACGACGACCGACTCCGCGCTGGCCGCGGCGCTGGGCGCCCTGGCGTTCCTCATCGCGTCGTCGCTGCTGCTCACCCTCGACGCGGCGCACGCGTTGCAGCCGTACCTCCCGACGCGCTACTGGTTGTCGTTCGTCGACCTGTTCCGCGACCCCATCCTGTGGCGCGACGTCGTGCGGGGCGTGCTGCTGCAAGCCGTCTACGTCGGTGTCTTCCTGGCCGCCGGCTGGGCCAACTTCACCACCAAGGACATCACGAGCTGAACCGCGCGCAGTCGCGCGGAGTCGGGGCCACCGGCGGCCCGGCACCCAGCTCCAGCTCCACGGTGTGCAGCACCACCGGACTGGTCGGCAGGTCGCCGTGCGCCAACGAGGTCGTCGGGCAGATGCTCTGAACGGGAATGTTGAGCGCGCCGTCGAGGCGCGCGGAGTCCGGTGGGGTGACGATCTGGTCGGTCGTCGTCCAGATCGAGATGAACCTCGGTCCGTCGGGCGTCTCGTCGCCGGCGTTGAGCTGACGCAGCAGGTCGCTGTCCGGAGCCAGCTGCTGGCAGGCCACCGAACATTGGCCGGGCACGACTTCCACCGCCAGGCCGGCGACACCGGTTCCGTGCTGCGGCGAGCCGAGCGTCACGACCCGACGCGCCTGGCTGGCGCCGCCGTAGTCACGCACCCACAACCGGGCCACCACTCCACCCGCTGAGTAGCCGACCACGTCGACCGACGGCGCCCCCGTACGGGCCAACGCGGCGTCGACCGCCGCGCCCAGCGTGCGGGCCTGCTCGCGCAGGTCGCCGGTGCCGTCGCCGGGAGGGACGACAACGCTCGCGTCGCGCCCCTCGGCTCGCAGCGCGGCGACCAGCTCGTCGAGCGAGACCAGCGAGCCGCCGTAGCCCGGCACCAGCAGGACGGGTCCCGGCGAGTCCTGAGCGACCGGGTGCACCGCGTTGGACTGCAGCCCGCGCACCGCCAGCAGCGCGCCAACCGCTGCCACCGACGCGACGCCGCCGACCAGCAACAGCACGAAGCGCCGTCGGGCCGGTGACAACGTGTTGAGCACCACCTCATCCTGCGACGAACGGCGAGGCTCCACCAGCGGCCGCCGACCGAGCGAGTCCTCGACGCAGGGTTCGAAGGGTCGTGCCGGACGACCGGTGCGAGGATCGGCTGCAGCCGCTGTCGAGGACGAGGAGACCGAGATCCAGACGTTCGTCCCCTACGCCGACTACCGGAACAGCGCGACGATCCTCGACGACCGGCGCCTCGGCAAGCAACGGGTGGAGACGCTGCAGATCCTCCGCGTGCTGCTCGGCCTGCGGACCGACCCCGACACGGGTGTCATCGCGCCCTACGAGCCGCGGGGCTGGCGGACCCACCCGGCGGTGCTGATGTGGAAGGGCGTGGACCCGCCGTGGCTTGGCGATGCGGAGCTGCACCGCTCCCACCAGTCGAACCTCATCCGCAAGGACCCCACGCGCTACGGGCCGCTGTTCCCCGGCGTGCCGGACGACCTGCCGTATGTCTGGCCGGTGCGCGTCGGCTGAGCCTCCCCGCGCCGCTCAGCTGTCGATGCGAGCAAGCCGTCCCATCTCGGTTTGCCCCAAAGCCGGCCGGGTACCGCGGTGTCTCCAGCGACGCCGAGCAAGGGAGCTGCCATGGCTACCGGGGAAACCGGGTTCGACGATGTGTCGTTCGACCTGATCTCAGTCCAGTACCACTCACTCAAGGCCGGCCACGACTACGGCCAGTACGTCCGGGACGCCGAGAATGCCGGGCTCGACGACATCGCGGCGTTCTTCCGCAGCGTGATGGAGGAGGACTCCGCACGGGGGAAGAAGTGCCACGAGTTCCTGAAGTCGCTGTCCGGCAGCGACGAGTCCGGGCCAGCGCTGAGCTGACCCACCTCGACGGTGCCGCGCTGCAAGGTCAGCACGGCGCAGGCGTTCCGGCCCGCAGCCGCGCGGCGAGCTCGGCCCACCAGTCGAGCCGGGTCGGGCGACCGTCGTAGTCCCGGCGCTGGTTGGCTCCGCTCGGGCTCGGCAGCACGAACACCGCGGTTTGCCCGATCCGCCAGGGCGCAGCGCCCAGACCCGGAGGCGGGTGGCCGAGGGCGCGTGCGGTCGCCTGCCCCGCGCGTTTGCTGGTGAACGCCACCCAGCGCGGCTGCAGCGCCTCGACCTTCCCGACGAACGTCGAGACGTCGAAGGGCAGACCCCGGTCGTGGCTCTGCGCGAGGTCCTTGACCAGGTCGGTCAGCCCGATCCCGTACGACGGGAGCGAGTCGTCGTCCTCGGGCCGCAGCGGCACTGGAACGAGAGCGCTCTCGTGCAGCAGCCGCCAGAACGCATTTCCCGGACCCGCGTAGTAGTGGCCACGCAGGGCCGAGCACTCCCCCACCGCGGTCCCGCACAGCACGACGTCCAGTGCGGGAGCCAGGACGTCCGGCAGCACCATCATGCCGGCATCCGACCGGTCACGCGTCCGGGCGGTGGTCGACGATCCGGCGCATCTTGCCCACCGAGCGCTCGATGCCCTCCGGCGCCACGACGTCGACGGTCACCGTGACACCGACCAGCTCCTTGACCAGCCGCTGCAGGGTCACCCCGGCGTCGTCGGCCACGGCCTGCGACGCGTCGGGCCGGCGCTCCACGCGTACCGCCAGCTCGTCGAGCCGCCCGTCGCGGGTCAGCACGCACTGGAAGTGCGGAGACAGCGCCGGCGTGCGCAGGATGATCTCCTCGATCTGCGTCGGGAAGACGTTGACGCCGCGCACGATCATCATGTCGTCAGTGCGACCGGTGACCTTCTCCATGCGACGCATGGTGCGCGCCGTGCCGGGAAGCAGCCGGGTCAGGTCGCGGGTGCGGTAGCGCACGACGGGCATCGCCTGCTTGGTGAGCGTGGTGAACACCAGCTCGCCGCGCTCGCCGTCAGGCAGCACGGCGCCGGTCACCGGATCGATGACCTCGGGATAGAAGTGGTCCTCCCATACGTGCAGACCGTCCTTTGTCTCCACGCACTCGTTGGCTACTCCCGGCCCCATCACCTCCGAGAGGCCGTAGATGTCGACGGCGTGCATGTCCAGACGCTGCTCCATCTCCTCGCGCATCGAGTCGGTCCACGGCTCCGCGCCGAAGATTCCTACCTTCAGCGAGGTGGTGGTCGGGTCGACCCCCTGGCGCTCCATCTCGTCGACGATCGCGAGCATGTACGACGGGGTGACCATGATGACGTCGGGGCGGAAGTCGCGGATCAGCATGACCTGGCGCTCGGTCATGCCGCCGGAGACCGGCACCACCGTGCAGCCGAGCGCCTCCGCGCCGTAGTGGGCGCCCAGTCCGCCGGTGAACAGGCCATAGCCGTAGGCCACGTGCACGATGTGACCGGGCCGGCCGCCGGAGGCCCGGATCGAACGGGCCATCACGCAGGCCCAGGTGGCGATGTCCTGCGCGGTGTAGCCGACGACGGTAGGGCGCCCGGTCGTGCCCGACGACGCGTGCACGCGCGAGACCCGCTCGCGGGGCACGGCGAACATGCCGTACGGGTAGCTGTCGCGCAGATCCTGCTTGGTGGTGAACGGGAACCGCGCCAGGTCGGCCAGCGACCGGCAGTCGTCGGGATGCATGCCGGCGGCGGCGAAGGCCGCGCGGTAGTGCGGGACGTTGGCGTACGCGTGGTGCAGGCTCCAGCGCAGCCGCTCGAGCTGCAGGGCGGCCAGCTCGTCGTGCGAGGCGATCTCGATCGGGTCGAGATCCTCCCGGGCCGGGGTCAGGTCGAGCACGTCAGCCTCCCCCACCCGGGCGCGGCGCCACGGGTCGCCCGACAGCGGTGCTGCGGCCGCGCATCTCGGCCACCACCCGGCCGTCGCCGTCGCACACGCGCACGTCGTAGAGCCCGCTGCGGCCCGCGACGATGCGCTCGACCGCCTCGGCGACCAGCATGTCGCCCGCGCGCACCGGGCGCACCGGGCGCGATGTCGCAGCCGGCCGCGACCGTGAGCCGACCGTGGCTGTTGCAGGCCATGGCGAACGTCGTGTCCGCCAGCATGAACACGTAGCCGCCGTGGGCGATGCCGTGCCCGTTGAGCATGTCGTCGCGGACCGCCATCGTGGCCGTGGCCCGACCGGGCCGCACCGCGGTCACCTCGATTCCGGCAGCAGTCGAGGCCCGGTCTGCGGCGATCATCGCCGCCCAGGAGACCGGCTGACCCACGTCGGCACCGCGCAGGGCCTCGGAAGGGTCCATCCGGTCCCCCTATTCTCGAGCTCGGGCGTCGCCGGGCACCGCCTTGCCCGACCGAACGTTCGGTCCTTATGCTGCCGGATCAGCCCCGCACCCACAACCAGGAGCGCCCATGTCCGAGACCGACGCCGCCCCGCACAGCGAGCGGGTGTCCGAGACCGTCGACCGGCATCGAGAGCTGCTCGAGCAGGCCATGGCGGCCGGGCGGGATCGGGCGTACTGGTCGGCGTTCCCGGAGTCGCCGAGCCCGCGGGTCTACGGCGAGCACGCAGCCGCCGAGGGCGAGCGAGCCTTCCGCGAGCTGCTCGGCAGGCGCTTCGACCTCGACCAGGTGGCGACCACGGGCTGGGTCGGCTCCGAAAAGTCGCCGTACGGGCTCGAGCTGGACGTCACCTACCCGCGTCCCGACCTCGACGCGCTGCTCCCCGCGATGCAGGCTGCGATGCCCGCCTGGCGCGACGCCGGTCCGGAGGTACGCGCGGCACTGTGCGCGGAGATGCTGAGCCGGATCAACGCCCGAAGCTTCGAGATCGCGCACGCGGTCATGCATACCAGCGGCCAGCCGTTCGTCATGGCCTTCCAGGCCGGTGGCCCGCACGCGCAGGACCGGGCGCTCGAGGCCATCGCCTACGCCTACGAGGAGCAGCTGCGATACCCGCCGACGGCACTGTGGGAGAAGCCGCAGGGCAAGCGACCGCCGGTCCGCATGCAGAAGACCTTCACAATCGTGCCCCGCGGCATCGGGCTGGTCATCGGCTGCAACACCTTCCCCACCTGGAACTCCTACCCGGGGCTGTTCGCCAGCCTGGTGACCGGCAACGCCGTGCTCGTCAAGCCGCATCCGCTGGCGGTGCTGCCGCTGGCCATCACGGTCCAGGTGGCGCGCGCGGTGCTCGGCGAGCACGGCTTCGCGCCCGACCTGGTGGCGCTCGTCGCGGAGGACGAGGGCGAGCGGCTGGCCGCGGACCTGGCGCTGCGGCCGGAGGTGGGCGTCGTCGACTTCACCGGTTCCCGCGCGTTCGGCGACTGGCTCGAGGAGCACGCGCGCCAGGCCGCGGTCTACACCGAGAAGGCGGGCGTCAACGCGGTGGTGCTCGACTCCACCGACGCCTATCGCGGCGCCCTGGCCAACCTGGCGTTCTCACTGTCGCTCTACAGCGGTCAGATGTGCACGACGCCGCAAAACCTGTTCGTGCCGCGCGCCGGCATCCAGACCGACGAGGGCGCCAAGAGCGTCGCCGAGCTGGCCGCCGACCTCGAGTCGGCGCTGGGCGACCTGCTCGGCGACGACACCCGGGCGGTCGAGCTGCTCGGCGCCATCGCCAACGACGCCGTCCTGCGCCGGACAGAGACTGCTCCGTCGCTCGGTGAGGTCGTCGTGGCCGCGCGCTCGGTGTCGCACCCGGTGTGGCCGAAGGCGCGGGTCCGCACGCCGGTCGTCGTCGAGGTGGACGCCGGCGCCCGCGACGTCTACGCGGTGGAGTGCTTCGGGCCCGTGGCGTTCCTCGTCACGACCGACTCCAGCGCCTCGTCGGTGGAGCTGCTGCGCGAGACGGTCAGCACGCAGGGCGGTCTGACCGCCGCGATCTACTCCACCGACGAGAAGCTGCTCGCTGCCGCGAGAGACAGCGCGCTACAGGCCGGCGTGGCACTGTCGGAGAACCTCACCGACGGCGTCTACGTGAACCAGTCGGCAGCGTTCTCCGACTTCCACGGGACGGGCGCAAACCCGGCCGCGAACGCGTCATTGACCGATGGGCACTTCGTGTCCGGTCGGTTCCACGTCGTGCAGTCCCGGCGCCATCTGCCACTGGAGGCGACGGCCGGCTGAGGTGCTGCGCCTCCGCTGTCACAGCACCCGGCGCCGCAGCTGGCGCCGCCCGAGCAGCAGTCGGAGCAGGTGCAGGAGCCGCCGGAGCAGCAGTCGTCGGTATCACGAAGCGTCATGGCAGGTAGAAACCTTTCATCGATGTGTGTCAATGCATGTCCCTACGCATCCTGCGAGTTGCATAGACCGATGTCAATAGGTCTGTGGCAGAATCCCAGCCATGACCTCCCCAGCCGTCGCCGTACGCCAGGAGCCCGTCGATGTCGTCTGCTGCCCGCCGCTGGTGCGCGAGCCGCTGAGCGCCGAGCGTGCCGGGGAGCTTGCCCGGTCCGTGAAGGCGCTGGCCGACCCGACCCGCCTGCGGCTGCTGTCGCTCGTGGCGGCCCACGAGGGCCGCGAGGCCTGCGTGTGCGAGCTGACCGGCTGGGTTGGACTGAGCCAGCCGACCGTCTCGCACCACCTCAAGGTGCTGGTCGAGGCCGGACTGCTCGCCCGCGAGAAGCGCGGGATCTGGGCGTTCTACAGCGTGGTGCCGGGGGCGCTGGAGGCGCTTGCGGCTGTGGTCGCCGGCTCCTAGAGCGTGTCTCCCAAATGCTGGTGGGTGATTCGGAACGCTGGCGGTGTGACTGGTGTGGGCTGGGATCTCTGATGCGGTGTGGACTCGGATCGAGCCGTTGATGCCGAACTCGGATGGGTTGCGTGGGCGACCGTCTCGTGAGCATCGCCAGGTCGTGGAGGGGATCGCGTTCCGGTATCGCACCGAGGTTGCGTGGCGTGATCTTCCGGAGCGGTTCGGCGCGCGGCGGGTTGTCGACGAAGGTGCACGCCGTCGTCGACGGCAAGGGTCGCCCGCTGGTCACTTTGCTGACGCCGGGGCGGGCCGGCGACGCTCCGATGCTGCTGCCGCTGCTGGCGCAGTTGAAGGTCACCCGCCCGCTCGGACGACCCCGCACCACACCATGCGCGGTCCTGGCCGACAAGGCCTACTCCTCCCGGGCGATCCGCGCCCACCTACGCTCGCGCGGCATTGTCAGCGTCATCCCCCAACCGGACGACCAGAAGGCACACCGCAAGCGCCGCGGCTCGCGCGGCGGACGACCCGTCAGCTGCGACACCGAGGCCTACCCCGGCCGCAACGTCATCGAGCGCGCCTTCAACAAGGTCAAGCACTGGGCGGACTGGCCACCCGCTACGACAAACACGCAGTCATCTACCGCGGCGCCCTCGTCCTGGCCGCCGCACTCATCTGGGCCGCCCCCCTAGCAAACACGTCCTCGTCCCATCGCCAGCATCGCGAGGCCGAATGAGAAGGTACGAACTCAGCCTCTTCCGGCGGCATATCGGGCGGTGGGCACCGAGAACAGGGACTGATCACAGAGATCCGCGTAAGGCCGACGAGCTGTGACAAACAACGGGGTTCTGGTACTAGCTGGCCCCCCATGCGCTGGCAAGTCTTCGGTTGGCAAGGTGCTCGCTACTGATTCGTCGCGCAGTCGCAGAATCCATATCGAGGTCGACTCCCTCTTTTCGCTCCTCCTTCCCGAGTCGGATCGAAACCGGAACGACCGGATGCTCGCGTATGACGCGGCGCACGTTCTCGCTCGCATGCTCTTCGAGCGCGGACAGACTCCCATGCTCGAATGCACGTACAGTCGGCTCCAGCAACGTGGCAGCTTGCTGAAGGCCATGGCAGACATTCCAGCAGCACCATTGTGGGTTGTGGAGTTCTTCGTTTCCCCCGACGACGCCGCCCAGCGTTTCCGACGGCGGCACCAAGCTACGGATCTCCACGAACAGCTCGTGCGCGAGCGTGCGGAAACCTTCCCGTATTCTGATCAAGCCCTACGGCTGGTGTCCTCAGCAGCTACTCCGGATGACCTGGCTCACCAAATCACAACATGGTTACGGCATCGCCCTGGATCAATTCAACGCAACCTATGGGCTGAGGCGGGAAAGGGTTGGGATTAACTCCTCCGGGGGACCCGGATACCTGGCTCCCCCTGTCGCCAGCCCGGATACGCGCCGCTGAGGCAAACCTTGCTTCACGCGGCACTAATCCCGCAGTCACCCGATACCGATGCGGTTGGCGGGCGCGTTCGAGCTACCCCCTTTTGCAGAAGCGTCCGTCCTCCATCGCCTACTCGCCGCCCGGTATGGCTCCTCGCCCACGTGATCACCGCGCGGTCCGCGGGCCGCCAACTTAGGAGACACGTCCTAGCCCGCGCACTGGGATACTCCGGGGCATGGTGAGCGGGCGGCCGCGCTACGATACGGCGTCCCTGCTCGAGGTCGCCGTGCAGGTCTTCATCGCCCGCGGCTACGACGGCACCAGCATGGAGCACCTCGCGCAGGCGAGTGGCCTGTCGAAGTCGTCGATCTACCACCATGTGGCGTCGAAGGAGCAGCTGCTGCGGCTGGCGCTGGAGCGCGCGGTGGGCCCGTTGTTCGCAGTGGCCGAGGAGTCGGCCGCCCGGGAGGGCCGCGCGATCGACCGGCTCGAGCACGTCGTGCGCCGGGAGGTGCACGTGCTGATCGAGCAGCTGCCCTACGTCACGTTGCTGCTGCGGGTGCACGGCAACACCGCGACCGAGCGGTGGGCGCTGGAGCGACGTCGCGAGTTCGACCGGTTCGTCGCCGACCTGGTCGCCCGCGCGGCGCACGAGGGCGACATCAGGGACGACCTCGACGCCGGGATCGTCACCCGGCTCCTGTTCGGCATGATCAACTCGCTGGTCGAGTGGTACCACCCCGCCGCCGAGCTGACGAAGCGCCACGACGGTCGGCCCGGACGTACGGTCACCGCCGATGACCTCGCCGAGGTGGTCCTGCGGATGACGGTCGACGGCCTGCGCCGCTGACCAGCGGATGCTTCCGGCACTCACGGCGCCGCGGGCGGTTCGCGTTGACGCTCATGCGCAGCTTGCGAGACACTGGACCGAACGTTCGGTCGGTTTCAGGAGGCGTCATGGCAACGCAAGCAGCCCCACCGGCAACCGGTGACCCGTTCGAGGCCCTGCTGGCCGCCGAGGCCCGGATCGAGCCGCGCGACGCGATGCCGGTGGGCTACCGCAAGACGCTGATCCGCCAGATCGCCCAGCACGCGCACTCGGAGATCATCGGCATGCAGCCCGAGGGCAACTGGATCAGCCGGGCACCGAGCCTGCGGCGCAAGGCGATCCTGATGGCCAAGGTGCAGGACGAGGCGGGCCATGGGCTCTATCTCTACTCCGCCGCCGAGACCCTGGGGGTGGAGCGGGAGGAGCTGCTCGACCTGCTCCACGAGGGCCGTCAGCGCTACTCCTCGATCTTCAACTACCCCACGCTGACCTGGGCCGACATGGGCGCGATCGGCTGGCTGGTCGACGGCGCCGCGATCGTCAACCAGGTGCCGATCTGCCGTTGCTCCTACGGGCCGTACGCGCGCGCCATGGTCCGGATCTGCAAGGAGGAGTCCTTCCACCAGCGGCAGGGGTTCGAGATCCTGCACACGCTGTCCAACGGCACCGGTGCACAGCACGACATGGCGCAGGACGCCGTCGACCGGTGGTGGTGGCCGAGCCTGATGATGTTCGGGCCACCCGATGACGAGTCGCCCAACTCGGCGCAGTCCATGGCGTGGGGAATCAAGCGGCACACCAACGACGAGCTGCGCCAGCGGTTCGTCGACATGACCGTGCCTCAGGCACAGGTGCTCGGCCTCAGCCTGCCTGACCCGGACCTGTGCTTCGACGAGTCCGCGGGGCACTGGCGGTTCGGCGCGATCGCGTGGGACGAGTTCTACGCGGTGCTCAAGGGCGACGGCCCCTGCAACACTCAGCGGCTCGAGCACCGGCGAGCGGCCCATGAAGAGGGCGCCTGGGTGCGCGAGGCAGCCGCCGCCTACGCCGCGAAGCGCGCAGCCGAAGCCGCCACCGCAGCCGCGGCATGACCGAACGCCGTCCGGCGGGCTCGGTGCCTGACGATGCTGCCGACCGGCCGCCGGTCAGCGCGGAGGGCGGCCACGGCGCGGTGCCCACAGCCGGAGTGCCGGCCGGGTCGACCGCAACCACCTCCACGCGCCGCGACTGGCCGTTGTGGGAGGTCTTCGTGCGCGCCCGCCGCGGCCTCAGCCACACCCACGTCGGCTCGCTGCACGCCCCCGACGCGCACATGGCGGTACGCAACGCACGCGACCTCTACACCCGGCGCGGCGAGGGCGTGAGCATCTGGGTGGTGCCGACCGCACAGCTCACCGCGTCGAGCCCCGACGAGAAGGACGCGTTCTTCGACCCGGCCGCCGACAAGGCCTACCGGCACCCCACGTTCTACGAGGTGCCTGCGGAGGTGCAGCACCTGTGACTGCCTCGACGACGATGCCGGCCGTCGCCCGCTATGCGGTGGTCCTGGGTGACGACGCGCTCGTGCTGGCCCAGCGGTGCGGGGAGTGGATCACCCGGGCGCCGCAGCTCGAGGAGGACGTCGCCCTCGGCAACATCGGCCTCGACCTGCTCGGCCAGGCCCGGACCCTGCTCACCTATGCCGGCGATCTCGAGGGTGACGGTCGCGACGAGGATGACCTGGCCTACCAGCGCGACGAGCGGGACTTCCTCAACGTGCACCTGGTCGAGCTGCCCAACGGCGACTTCGCGTTCTCGATGGCCCGGCTGCTCGTCTTCGCCGCCTACCAGGAGCTGCTCTACGCCCGGCTCGCCGAGAGCCGTGACGAGCTGCTCGCCGGGGTCGCGGGCAAGGCGGTCAAGGAGGTGGCGTACCACCGCGACCATGCCGCCTCGTGGGTGGAGCGCCTCGGCGACGGCACCTCGCTCAGCCGGCAGCGGATGGCCGACGGGTTAGCCGCGGTGCTGCCGTATGCAGACGAGCTCTTCGACGGCGCACCGGTCGACGCCGACCTGCTGGAGCGCGGGATCGCCGTCGACCCCGCCGCCCTGCGTCCATCGTGGGAGCGCACCTTGCGCACGACCCTGCAGGCGGCGACGCTGCCGTGGCCCGACGTGCGGCCGGCCGTCACCGGCGGGCGCCGCGGGATCCACACCGAGCACCTGGGCTTCCTGCTCGCCGAGCTCCAGCACCTGCACCGTTCGCATCCGGGCGCAACGTGGTGAGCACTGTGCACCCCGCTGCCGCGTCCGCCATGGTCACCACGGCCGCCACAGTCACGACGCGCACCTCGGCGGCCACGGACCGTGCGTACGCGATCTGCGCCCGGGTCCTGGACCCGGAGCTGCCGGTGCTCACCTTGGCCGACCTCGGGGTGCTGCGCGCCGTCGAAGTGGAAGCGGACGGCTTGGTGACGGTCACGATCACGCCGACCTACTCCGGGTGCCCGGCCCTGGAGGTGATGCAGCGCGACCTCGTCGACGCCTTGCACGCCGAGGGTTTCGACGACGTGCGGGTCCAGACGGTGCTCGGCCCCGCGTGGACCACGGACTGGATCACGACCGATGGGCAGCGCAAGCTGCTCGACCACGGCATCGCCCCTCCGCTGCCCCGGCAGGTCGGCGAGGGACCGGTCGGGTTGGCGCTGAACGTGCGCTGCCCACAGTGCGGCTCGCCGGACACCGCCGAGCTGTCCCGGTTCGGCTCGACCCCGTGCAAGGCATTGTGGCGGTGCAACGCGTGCCGGGAACCGTTCGACTCCGTCAAGACGCTGTGAGCGCCCTCGAAGGCGCGACCAGCACCAGCACCGCGCCGCAGGTGAGCCGTGCTCGCCCGCGCGCCGAGTTCCATCCCCTCCGCGTGGCAGCGGTCGACCGGCTCACCGCCGACGCCGTCGCGGTCACGTTCGACGTGCCGGAGGAGCTGCGCGAGACCTACGCGTTCCGGGCCGGTCAGCATCTCACCCTGCGGGCGACCGTCAGCGGGGAGGACGTGCGGCGCAGCTACTCCATCTGCTCCCCGCCGTCATCGGGGCGGCTTCGGGTCGCGGTCAAACGGCTCGAGGGCGGGGTGTTCTCCGGGCACGCCAACGCGGGCCTGCACGCGGGCGACGTCATCGACGTCCTGCCGCCGGCCGGACACTTCGGCGTCGAGCTGGACCCGGCGCACGCCAAGCACTACGCGGCCGTGGTCGCCGGTAGCGGCATCACACCCGTCTTGTCGGTGCTGGGCGCCGTGCTCGCCGAGGAACCGCGAAGCACGTTCACGCTGGTCTACGGCAACCGCGACAGCGGGGCCGTGATGTTCGCCGACGACCTGGCCGACCTCAAGGACGCCCATCCCACGCGGTTCCAGGTGGCGCACGTGCTCTCCCGTGAGGCGCATGACGCCGAGCTGCTGCACGGGCGCCTCGACGAGACCAAGCTGGCCCGGCTGCTCGACACCCTGCTGCCGCCAGAGACCGTCGACGAGTGGCTGCTCTGCGGTCCCTACGCCCTCGTCGAACAGGTCCGCTGCACGCTCACCGCGCGTGGCGTGGACGGCCGCCGGATCCACCTCGAGCTGTTCCATGTCGACGGTGAGCAGCCGCGGATCGCGCGCGCGCCGGCGGCCGACGGCTCCCTGACGCGCTGCGACGTGACCGTGCGCCTCGACGGGCGCTCGTCGACGTTTCCCATGCCGGCGCAGGGTTCGGTGCTCGACGCGATGCTGGCGGTCCGGACCGACGCGCCGTACGCCTGCAAGGGCGGCGTGTGTGGGACGTGTCGCGCCCGCCTCGTCGAGGGAGCGGTGGACATGAGCCGGAACTTCGCCCTCGAACCCGAGGAGCTCGCCGCCGGCTTCGTGCTCGCGTGCCAGTCGGTGCCGACCACCGACCGGCTGGTCCTCGACTACGACGCTTGACCGCGCGGCGCCAACCGGTCAGCTGACCCAGTCCGGCCGGAGCGGGAAGCCGCTGACCCCGTCGCTTCCGGTGCGACCGGCCAGCACCTGATGCAGCTGCACCTCGTTGTGCTCGAACGCGAGCCGGCAGGCCGCCATGTACAGGCCCCACACCCGGGCGGTGCCAACACCCACCTCGGCGACGCACTCGTCCCAGTGCTCGACCAGGTTGGCGGACCAGCCGGCGAGCGTGAGCGCGTAGTGCTCGCGCAGGTTCTCCTCGTGGCGCACCTCGAAGCCGATGTCCTGCATGGTGGTCATCAGCCGGCCGGAACCGGTGAGCTCCCCGTCGGGGAAGACATAGCGGTCGATGAACGCGCCAGTGGTCGTGGGGGAGTTGTCGCGGCGGGTGATGCAGTGGTTGAGCAGCCGCCCCCTCGGCGCCAGCCGGTCGCGCAGGAAGGCGAAGTAGGCGGGCAGGTTGCTCAGCCCGATGTGCTCGGTGAGCCCGATGGAGCTGATCGCGTCGAAGCCGGTCTCCGCGACGTCGCGGTAGTCACCGAAGCGCACCTCCGCGAGGTCGCCGAGCCCGTCCCGCTCGATGGCCGCCTGTGCCCACTGCGCCTGCGCGCTGGACAGCGTGACCCCGAGCGCCCGGACGCCGTGCTCGCGGGCAGCGTGGCGGACCATGCCCCCCCAGCCGCAGCCGACGTCGAGAAGGGTCATCCCGGGGCGCAGGCCGAGCTTGCGCGCGACCAGCTCGTACTTCGCGAACTGCGCCTCCTCCAGGGTCGCGTCGGCCGAGGCGAACACCGCGCAGGTATAGGTCATGGACGGCCCGAGGACGTACTCGTAGAAAGTGTTGGAGACGTCGTAGTGGTGGTGGATGACCGCTGCATCGCGGGACTTGGAGTGCCGAAGCCCCTCCACCGTGCGCCGCCACCGCGGAAGGTGCTCCTGCGGCGGCGGTGGTGGTGGTTTCAGATGGCTCCAGCCGAGCCCGTTAAGCACCCGCAGCACGGCGACCGGTGACCGCGACGTGAACCGCAGCCGGCCGAGCAGCGGCTTCAGTACCGGATAGAGATTGCCGGGATGCGCGCCTTCGGCCTCCAGGTCACCCGACACGTACGCGCGGGCCAGGCCGAGGTCGCCCGGCGCCGTCATGATGTAGGAGAGCCCCCGCTCGTTGAGCAGGTGCACGCGTACGGCAGCGTCCGGTGGACCCGCCTTGCTCCCGTCGTAGGCGCTGAAGCCGAAAGGCATGTCGGGCATGACCGTCTGCAGCGCCTCGCCGATCGAGACCTTGCCGCCGGTCCGCTGCGTCATCTACATCCCACCGCCTTCTCGTACATCCCGGTCAGCCGGTGCTCGGGATCGTATCGCTGCCGGACCCGCTGCCAGGTGGCCCCGTCGTAGAGCCGGTCGAACTCCTCCCGCTCGTAGTAGGCGTCGGAGTACAGCGACTTGTGGCCGCCCAGCTCCGACACCTTGCGCTCGATGGTCGAGTTCACGCTGCCGTCACGAGCCCCGGCGGCGGTCGCGACGGTGCCCCAGAAGCCCGCGTTGACATAGGTGCGCGCCGGCGCCAGCGGGTACAACGGCCAACGCCGCCCGCTACCCGGGCCGGCCGGCTCGCGGAGCCGCAACGGACACAGCCACACCGGGCGCATGCCCACCTCGGCGTCGAACCAGCGCAGGAATGTGGACAGCGTGGAGATCGGCAGCTCGACGTCTTGCACGACGCGCTCCCGGGGCGCCTTGCCACGGAACCGGTCGACCCGGCCGACGACGCCGAAGCGGTTCTCCAGGCCGACCAGCCGGTGGTAGACGTCGCTGCGCCGGTAGCGACTCGGCCAGAGGCGGCGGACCAGCGGTCGCTGCGCGCCGAACGCGGCCGAGCACCAGAACCAGTCGGTGTCCCACCGCCACAGGTAGTCCCGGACCGTCAACGCGTCGGTGCGGCGCTGCTCGATCGAGCGGTAGTAGACCTGCTGGCCGGTGAAGTCGCTGGTCTCATCCACCTCGTCGGCCCACCGTCCCAGCGTCAGATAGCTGCGGTCGGGCGCGAACATGACACCGTCCACGAAGTCCACCGGCGCACCGTCCAGCTCGCGCTCGGCGACAAGGACCTCGACCGCCTCGGCCAGCAGATCGAGGTCGTCGAAGCGCACGTGCCGCAGCGCGACGTAGGGCTGCACCGGTGCCAGCTCGATCCGTAGCCGGGTGGCATAGCCGAGGGAACCGTATGAGTTCGGGAACGCGGCGAACAGGTCCGCGTGCTCGCCCTGCGGTCGGGCGGTCACCACGTCACCGGCGCCGGTCAGCACATCCATCTCCAGCACCGACTCGTGGGGCAGCCCCTCACGGAACGACGTCGACTCGATCCCCAGCCCGGTCACCGCGCCACCGAGAGTGATCGTGCGCAGCTGCGGAACCACCAGCGGCATCAGTCCGTGGGCCAACGTGACATCGACGAGGTCCGAATAGGTGCACATGCCCTGGACGTCGGCGGTGCGCGCGTCCTCGGCCACGCAGACCACGCCGCCGAGGTCGCCGACGTCCAGGCCGGGCAGCGCCGGTCGCTCCCGGGCCCGGAACAGGTTGGAGGTGCGCTTGGCCAGCCGGACCGGTGCGCCCGCGGGGATCGCGGCGTAGGAGGCCACGACACCTTGGACCGCTTGCTGGTGCCGGCGCGCGCCGACCTCGACGGGGGCCACGGTGGGCAACCCTATGCCGCCGCCTCGACCGCCCGATCGCCGCGGCTCAGGCCGGCTCAGGCGCTCTGCGTGGCGTGCCAGAGGAAGTCGATCTGCTGCTGCTTGCGCATGATGACGTGCTCGAGCAGGTGTTCCAGCGCCTCGCTGCGCGGCTCCTGGCCGGAGTGCGGGATCACTGCGTGCAGCGCAGCGATCGCCTCCCGCTCGTGCTCGAGCAGCTGGGTCATGGCTCGGTCGGGTTCGGTCGGCACCTCGACGGCGGCCACGTCGAAGCGCGGGCAGCCACCGAGCGCTGACATCTTCTCCGCCAGCAGGTAGGTGTCCTCGAGCTCGGCCAGCACGAACGACCGCAGGCTCGGCTTGACCGCAGCCCCGCCGAGCCCACGCAGCGAACCCGCGAGCAGAGTCAGCGTCAGGATCGACGCGCCCTGCTGGCGAAGCACCTCCTCGAGTGCCTCGAGCACCTTGGGGCTGTCCATCTCCTCGTCGCTCATGCACACTCCATCGCCTCGTCCGTACGCCCCTGCGGCGCGCGGCACCGCAGCGATGCTACGGACGATGCGTTCCGACGACGAACCGGAGGGCGGCCGCGTAGCCGTCGAAGCCGAGTCCGACGACGACTCCGGTGGCGAGGTCGGAGAGGTACGAGTGCTGCCGGAAGGCCTCGCGCCGGTGGACGTTGGAGATGTGCACCTCGACCCACGGCTCGCTCAGCTCGGCCGCGGCGTCGCGGACCGCGATCGAGGTGTGTGTCCAGGCGCCGGCGTTGAGCACGACGGACGCACCTGAGTCAGCGGCCTCGTGCAGCCACCCGATCAGCTCGTCCTCCCGGCTGGTCTGGCGCACCTGCACTTCGACGCCGCACTCGGCTGCCACGTCGCGACACAGCCGCTCGAGGTCGGCGTAGCTCCTGGTGCCGTAGACGTCGGGCTCACGCCGGCCGAGGCGGTCGAGGTTGGGACCGTTGAGGACGTAGACGACCATTGTCGACCTCCGAGGCTCAGATGTTGCGCAGCGTACGCAGTGCCACGGTCAGCGCGTCCCGCCCCTAGCCGTAGCCCAGGTCGTGGAGCCGGGCGTCGTCGATCCCGAAATGATGCGCTATCTCGTGCGCGACGGTGATCTCGACCTCCTGGACGACCTCTTCCTCGGTGGCACAGACGCTCAGGATGGGAAGGCGGAAGACCCGGATCCGGTCGGGCAGGCTGGCCGAGTAGTAGTGGCCGCGCTCGGTGAGCGGGATGCCCTCGTAGAGCCCGAGCAGCCGAGGGTCGTCGGATGGGGCGTTGTCCTCCACGAACAGGGCCACATTGTCGAGCAACGCCGTCAGCTCCGCGGGAACTCGCGCGAAGGCGGCGTCGACGAGATCATCGAAACGCTCTGCCGACATGGTCATCATAGACGTCATTGTTCAGCGGGATGGGCGCAGCACGAAGACGCCCCAACCGAGATAACGCCTGCCGTAGGCGACGTGCGACCATCGCGAGCGGTCCCGGAAGGTGCGCACCTGCACGGCCAGCGGGTCGTCGGGGTTGGCCTCGAGCCATTTCGCCAGAGTCCACCACTGGGCGGCGACGTAGCGGTCCCAGCTGTCCGCGTCGGCGAGCACCATCTCCACCAGGTCGGTTCCCGCGGCTGAGAACCGCTCGAGGGTGCCGGCCAGCGAAGTGAAGTCGTCGGGGCCGCACCGCATGACGTCGTGGGCCTCGGGAGGTGGGGGGTCGATCCAGAACGGCTCACCGACCAGCAGCAGCCCGCCTGGCTTGACCATCGGGAGCATCAGCTCGATCGTTCCCGGCACGCCGTCACCGATCCAGGTCGCGCCCACACACGACACGACGTCGAACGCGCCCGCTGCGCCGCGGTAGGCAGCCGCATCCCCCTGCGTGAACGCAACCCGATCCGTTACCTGCAGCGCCACCGCGCGTTCATGGGCGGCGCGGAGAAACACCTCGCTGATGTCGATGCCGTGACCGCTTGCACCGTACGACTGCGCCCAGCGGCAGAGCATCTCCCCCTTGCCGCACGCGAGGTCCAGGATGCTCGTCGCGGGCCCGACACCACACACCGAACCCAACAGCATCAGCTTGTCGTCGGTGAACGGGTTGAGGATGCGGTGGTTCGCTTCGGAGATCTCGTGCAGAGCCAGCGACATCCGGTCACGTTAACCGGACGGTCTCGGGGCGATCACCTGCTTTTGCCTGTGGGTAGGCGTCGGTCGAGCGCGACTGCGCCCACGGCAAGGGCCAGGAACAGCAGGCCGATGACACATACGTTGCCGAGCACCCGGGCATATCCCAGCACGCGTACATCCACGAAGGGGTAGGGGTAGAAGTCGATAAGTGCGCCACGGATGAGTGCGAAGGCCGCCCAGCACAGGGGAAAGAGCACAGTGAGCGCGGCGACCCGCCACGACGCCATGGCGCGCGGGCCCACGGTCAGCCAGCTGAGGACAGCGAGAACGGGGACGACGGTGTGCAGGAGCGTGTCGGCGGCGGCGGCGGCGCCCTGCAGGTCCTGCAGGCCGGCGAGCGCGCGGTGGAAGACGACGAATGTGAGAGCTATCGCGATCAACCCGGTCAGCCGGAACACCCGGAAGGTTGTGGAGGGGCGGTCGAGTCGCCTGGCGAGCAACGCCGACGTCACGCCGACGATGATGTTCGACTGGACGGTGAAGTAGCAGAACACGTTGAAGACCAGAGCGCCGACCGAAGTGAACCTCGTACCTGTCATGGTGGCCGACACCTGCACCTGGATGGCCAGGCCGGCGAACACAGCCAAGGCTGTCGCGGCGAAGAGAATCCGGGCCATGCGCTGCTCGGTCACAACAGCAAGGTAGGCGCTGTGGCGTCGCACCCGGAGGAACCGCTCCACGCTGCAGCCGCCCGAGATTGGTGGGCCGCGCGTACTCCCCTATGCTGAGGCGGTCCCTCACCGCACCGCTGCTCCAGACCGCGCCCTCATCGTCTAGTGGCCCAGGACGCCGGCCTTTCACGTCGGTAGCACGGGTTCGAATCCCGTTGGGGGCACCACAGCAGCGACTCGAACCGGTGGCTCACCTATGCAAAGGGCTGCTCACCTAGGCGGCGCGGCATAGGGAAGCAGCCCTTCCCCACGGTGCCGTGGTGGAGGAAGACGACCAGAGCGCGTGCGATAGCATGGCGCGCGTTGCTCAGTACGACGTGTCACTGCAGCACACCTGGCCCCGTAGCGCAGCTGGTTAGCGCGCCGCCCTGTCACGGCGGAGGCCGCGGGTTCGAGTCCCGTCGGGGTCGCCAACACCACCAGCGCCAGCACCACCAGCACCACCACTGCCAGCGCCCGCCTGCGGACGCCAGAACGGCCACACCGCCGCCGACACCGCCACGACCAGCAGCGCCGGCGCACCAGCGGTGACCCAGCCCGGCAGCCGCACATCGAGGTGCAGCGCCAGCAGCGAGGCTGTCAGCGCCGCCACCAGCACCGCAGCCGGCCAGCCCCACGCCCTGGACCGCGCCCGCCACCACGCCGCCAGATCGAGAGGCGCTACCTGGGCGCCTCGGCGACGAGACGGCCGGGTGTGCTGCCAGTCGTCTCGAGCCCAGACGGTCACGATGGCAGCGACCACCCCGAGGGCCAGCGAAGCCGACCGCAGCGTCGATGCCTGGGGCGCAGCCAGGGCGGTCACCGCGACCGGCCAGGCCAGGGTGAGCGTGCGCAGGCGGCTCACGAGGAGTGCCGACGTGCAAACGGCCGCCACGGCCAGCAGCCACGGGTGCGGCTGGTCAAGGGCACCGGCCCCCGCTGACAGCGCCACCAACCAGCAGGCGGCGACCTGCAGGTCGTGACGACGACTGGTCACCGGACCGCCGCCTGCCTGGTCATTCCGCGCACAGCGGTGGCCACCTCGGCCAGGTCGTCGACGACCACGGCGCCCACCCCGGCGAGCAGCATGCGGACGCGCTCCCGCTCGGCACGCCACCGCTGTCGGACCGACTCAGGCGTTCCCGGCGGCCAGACCGCAGGCTCCAGGCCGGCGGTGTCCACGACGACGAGCCGATGACCGCGCTCGGCCAGGCGGGCAATGGCCCCGAGCATCCGCTCTTCGAGCAACGGGGAGAAGCAGAAGACGATGGCCCGTGGAGGCAGGACCCGACCCGGCACCCGCACCAGATCGGGGTCGAGGTCGGAGCTCGTGGCCGGCGGCAGCACCAACGAGTCGAGCAGGCGCTGCTCATGGACCTTGCCCTGACCCGGCGGCAGCCAGCGCGTCGAGCTGCCGAACATCACGACTCCCACCCGGTCGCCGGCGGCCAGATAGGCCCTGGCCAGCGACGCGGCGCCGAGGACCGCCTTGTCGAGCAGCACCTCGTCGATCGCCCGGCTCCTCCGGTCGTGGATGTGGTCGACGAACAGCACCACATCCGCGGACTGCTCGCGGTGCCGCTGCGAGACCATGAGCTCCCCGGTCCGCGCAGAGGACTTCCAGTCGACGTGCCGCAGCGGGTCGCCGCTGGCATAGGGGCGCAGCTCGGCGAACTCCATGCCGGCGCCGCGACCGCGGCTGGTGTGGGTTCCGGTCCTGGCCAGGAGCTGGGGAGGCGCATAGATTCCCGGCGACGCCTGGCGCCTGGGGTGCACGGTCACGGTGGGGAGCGGAATGCTCAGCCGGCAGACCGAGCTCCCGGTACGTGTGGTCAGCAGCAGCGACACGTCACCGAGTGACCCGTGTCGCCAGGAGGTGGGACGCACCAGCCACCGCAGCGGCGGGCCGTCGCTGGCGGACTGCCAGGACAGGAGGCCGGCCGGCTCCACCGCAGGCGCCGGCTCGAGGAAGAGGCTGCAGACCAACGGGGCCACCCCCTCGGCGACGCGTACGGCGACGGAGACCTCGACCACCTCACCCGCAGTGCACCTGTCGGTGCTGCACCGCAGGTCGACGTCGACCTGCGGCGGTGCCTGCTCGTGAGCAAGCAGCGCGGTCACCAGCACCGCGGCGGTCACCGACAGCGCCGCCGTGGTGCCCGGGCGAAGCGCCAGCACGGCGGCGAGGGCGGCGATCAGGAGCGCCGCCCGCGGCATCGTCCGGCCGGGGCGCCACGTCGGGTGCACCCGCGTGCTGCTGGCGAGACGGCTCATCGAGATGAAGCCGTCGACACCGTCGGCGAAGCCACCGACACCTCCGGTGTGGGCACGGCCGCCAGCACCTCGGCGACCACCGAGTCGCCGCTGACCCGACTTGCCCACAGGTCGGGGCGGATGAGGAGTCGATGACCGAGTGCCGCGACCGCGACCCGCTTCACATCGTCGGCCAGCACGTAGGACCGGCCATCGAGCAATGCCGCCGCCTGAGCCAGCGCGCCGATCGCCAGACCGCCGCGCGGGCTGGCCCCGACCGCGACGCTCGGGTGTTCGCGCGTGCGGCCGAGCAGGGTGACGACGTAGTCGATGAGGTCCGGGTGCACGGCGACCCCCTGCCGTTGAGCGCAGAGGCGGAGCACCTCGTCGGCACCGACCACCGCGTCGATGCTGTCCTCGGTGACCGGACCGCGCAGCCGCTCGGCCAGCATCGCCGCCTCGTCGTCGGCGCCGAGGTAGCCCAGGCGTACCCGAGCGGCGAAGCGGTCGAGCTGCGCCTCAGGCAGCGTGTAGGTGCCTTCGTACTCGACGGGGTTGCTGGTCGCCATCACGAAGAAGGGGTCGGGCAGCGGCCGGGTGATGCCGTCGGTGGTGACCTGCTGCTCGGCCATCGCCTCCAGCAGGGCGGCCTGAGTCTTCGGCGGTGTGCGGTTGATCTCGTCGGCCAGCAAAAACGACGTGAAGACCGGACCGGCGCGGAACGTGAAGTCGCTGCGTCGCTGGTCGAGCACCAGCGTGCCGGTCAGGTCCTGCGGCAGCAGGTCAGGGGTGAACTGCACCCGCGCGAAGCTCATGCCCAGCGCCTTGGCAAGCGCACGGGCGAGGACCGTCTTGCCCAGCCCCGGCATGTCCTCCACGAGGACGTGACCGCGCGCGAGCACGGTCATCAGGACCAGCTCCACCACCTGTCGCTTGCCCACCACCACGGTCGCGACCGCGTCGACCACGGCGCGGGTGATCCGGGCGGCTTCCTCGGCAGCGCCGTCGGCGCTGAGGTCGGAGGGGACACTCACCGGCTGCTCCTGTCGTCTTCCAGCATGGCGGCGATCCGCTGCGCCTGGGCGTCGTAGCGGGCGGCTGGGCGCTGGCCGGCTCGCCGGCGCGGCACCGTCGGCGGCTCGGCAGCCAGCACCGCGGCCAGCCACAGGCACAGCACGACGGCACCACCGAAGAGCAGCACGAGGGCCCAGCGCAGCTGGTCGAGCCGCACGAGTGCCGCCGTCACGGTCACCGCTACCCAGCCGTAGGCCCACATCAGCCGGGCACCAGCTGGTCGATGAGCACCCGTGCGGTGGCCGCGTCCGCGGTGGTCACCGGCAGCTCGGAGAACCGGGCCCGGTTGAACAGGTCGACCAACGTCTCGACGGAGCCCGGCTCGGCCGCCAGCCCGTCGCCGAGCAGGCGGGTGACGTGCTCGCGCTGTGTCTCGGCGCGCGAGCGGCCGAGCCCGCGAGCGCTGACCGCCGCCTCGAACGCGGCGTAGGCGGCCACCACGGCATGCCGCGGCTCGGAGTCGTCGGCCAGGTGCTGGCGGCCGGCCAGCAGCGCGGCGCGCACCACGGTGGCCTGGTCCGCCAGCTCCGGCGCTTGCACCGGCGGCGCTCCGGCGGGGGCCCCGACCGGCAGCGGCGCCTCGACGACGACGGGCCCGCGCTTGGCGATCCGCCGCACCGTCCGCCACACCGCGTAGCCGAACAGGATGACGAGCAGCAGGAGCAAGATGATGCTGAACGCGTCGTAGCCGCTGTGGTCGAGCCGCACATCGGGTCGGCGGCCGTTGCGGCCCTGGCTGCCCGGGCGGACCTGCCCGTTGCGAGCGAAGAACAAGGCGGTGTCCAGCCTGCCGAAGGCGGTCAGCGGGATCACCAGCGGCACCACCACCACAGCGAGCCGGAGCGCGAGCGTACGCAGCGGAAGGCCGGGTCGCGCCCGGTTGGCATGGACTGTGTCGACAACCACGAGCACTGCGCCGACCGCGTAGAGCGACAGCGCCAGCGCGGCCGGGGAGATCTCGCTGACGCCGTCGCTGTAGGCGCCGACCAGCACCACCGAGGAGCCCGCGGCGACCAGCACTGCGACGTCGCCGGCACGAGCGGTTCGCCGGGTGGCCGAGCTGCTGGTCACGTCGCCTCCCCCGCGCCGGATCGGTGTGGCACGCGACACGGTAGCGCCCACGGCGGCCGCGGAACCGCCCGCCGGCGAGCTGTGGCTAGATCGTGACGCGGTCGATCTTGCGGTGGTAGCGCTGGCCCGCCTTGCCGCCGAGGAAGGCGGCGAGCAGTGTGCCGAGCAACACCACGACGATCGTGATGATCGCGCCCACCGTCGCCTCCTGGGTGGAGATGGGGATCGACGGCAGGTTCACCAGGCGCAGGACGTTGTACTTGGCGCCGAAGATGGCGCCGAGAATGGCGACGACGATGGTCACGAGCAGACCGATCACCCATACGCCGACGCCCTGACGGCCCCCGTCGAAGCGAGACATCCGCCCGGCGACATAGCCGCCGGCGTAGTAGCCGATGAGCAGCACCACGAGCACGATGACCGCGGTGACGATGCCCACCGTGCCGGCGGATCCGGTGGCGTCCTGCTGCGTGACACTGGCCGTGGAACCGATGGCCGCGAGGATCGCGCTCAAGATGCCGGTCAACAGGATCGTGACGCCGATGGCAACCAGCCACCCGAAGAACGCCGCACCGACGTTGAAGCCGCCGTACTCCTCACGCCGGCGGGTCTCCAGATCGTCCTCGCGCCGGTTGACCATCCCCGGCGACGTCGTCGCTCCGGTGGTCGGGGTCGAGGTGGGCACTACCCTTCGCTGCTCACTAGGGACCGTGCCTTCCGGTTCGGGGACGACTGTGCGCCGGTCCTCCGAACCATTGGAGGGAGTCGAGCTGCTCATCGTCGGGTCCTTTCATCGCTGGGGCTCACCGATAGCCGGTACCGGTGACGCCCCGTGCTCAGCTGTCACTGCAGTCACTACCCAGCGGCTTACGCCATAAACATTCTGCCCGATCGAGGGGTTTGCCGACCATGCCGAGGGGTACGGACGACGACACGCACATCGCTCCTGCCAGCCGGGGGCGCCATAAACCAGCGTTCGAGGAGGGCACTCCAGCATGTTCAACGAGACAGACGTACAGCAGGTAATCGGAAGCACAGCTTACGGCTCCGACGGAGAGAAGATCGGCAAAGTCGGTCAGGTCTACTTCGACGACCAGACCAACCAGCCGGAGTGGGCCACCGTCAACACCGGTCTGTTCGGGACCAGCGAGAGTTTCGTCCCGCTCAGCGACGCGTCCTTCGAGGGTGACCGGCTCGTGGTCGGGCACAGCAAGGACCGAGTCAAGGGGGCGCCCAACGTGGACACCGGCGACGGTCACCTGTCCGAGACCGCGGAGCGCGAGCTGTACGACTACTACGGCGTCAGCTACTCCGACACCACAACCACCGGTACCGGTACCGGTACTGAGGGCTACGACACGTCGGGCCCGCAGACCGACCAGGCGATGACACGCTCCGAGGAGCAGCTGCAGGTCGGGACCGCGGCACAGGAGGCTGGGCGTGCCCGGCTGCGCAAGCACGTGACCACCGAGAACGTCACGCAGACCGTGCCGGTGCGCAAGGAGCGGGCGGTCCTCGAGACCGAGCCAATCACCGACGCCAACATCGGCGACGCGACCTCCGGTCCGGACATCTCCGAGGAGGAGCACGAGGTCGTGCTGAACGAGGAGGTGCCGGTCGTGCAGAAGACGACCCAGCCGGTCGAGCGCGTGCGCCTGGGCACCGAAGAGGTCGTCGAGAACCAGACGGTCACCGAGGAGGTCCGCAAGGAGCACATCGAGACCGACGGCGATGTCACCACCGGCACCACCGACACCACCGGTACCACCGACGGCCGGAGCTGATCCGGGAAAGCAGGCGGCTCCGCTGCCTGCGAGACAACGGTTCACGCGGGGCGCGTCCTTCGGGACGCGCCCCGCGTTGCCGTTCCCGGATCGGCCCTTGGCAGATCTGCCCGAGCAAACGGATCAGGTGGCGTTGCGCAGCAGCGCGATCCGGTCCAGCAGGTTCTCCAGCGACTCCTCGAACTCGCTGGCCGAGTGATCCTCCGCGAGCGCCTTGTGCAGCCGGTGCACGTGCGGGTGCTGGGCAAGCCCGACCACGTCTCCTGACTCGTCGTCGAGCACGTCCAGCGGACCGATGTCTGCTCCGAGGGACGAGACCTCGAGCAGCAGGTGGCCCAGCAGGAAGCTGGTGAATGCTCGGTAGGAGGCCACTGCTGCGTCTTCGGTGAACCCCTCGCTCACCATCCCGTCGAGATAGGTCTCTACCCAGTCGAGGCTGCGCAGTGGCGGTCGCAGCCACGGCGCCTCCGGCGGGCGCGACGCGATCAGCGGGAAGGCCTGCGGATGGGTCAGTGCGATCCGGCGCACGCCGTGAGCCAGCCGCTGCAGGAAGTCCTGCCAGCCGTCCTGGGGCGAGTCGATGATGTCTGCGTCGGCGTGCATCTCGGCCATGATCGTCTCGACGATTCCGTCGAGCAGGTCCTCCCGGCCGGGCACGTACCGGTAGAGCGACATCGCCTCCACGCCGAGCGTTGCGCCGAGCCGGCGCATGGTCAGCCCGGTAAGGCCCTGCTCGTCGATGAAGGACACGGCCGTGCGTAGGATGCGCTCCCTGGTGAGCGGAACTCGCACCGAGGGCCGATCCTCACCCGCGACCACCGCCGCGTCGGCGTCGATCGTCGGGGCCTCTAGATCCCCCGGGGATGCCATTGCCGCCTCCTTCGAGCCCACGCGCCCTCGGTCGCCAGCAACCTTCCTGACCTCACCGTACTGCTTTGACGTGCCCCGCCATGGGTGCTCCGAAACCTCGCCGCGCCCAGTCGTGACCTGCGGCCTTGGCGAGTTTGGTTCTTACCTTGTAAGTTCTCGGGCGTGACAGCCAACGGTATGCCGCGACGCGGCACCCTCGCAGAGCAAGGCGTCGCCGACGGGTTCAACCGAGACGACGGCGATGTCGTCGAGGCCCTGTGCGCCAAGCTGGAAACGCTCCCGGCCATCGAACAGGCCAAGGGAATCTTGATGGCCACCCATCCACTGACCCCTGGCGAGGCTTTTGCCCGCCTGGTGGAGACCTCCCAGCGTTGCAATGTCAAGCTGCGCGACCTGGCAGCGGCACTGGTCGCCGACACGGTCGAAGCCGGTAGTGCCCGGGCCCCCCGCGACCTCAGCCTCGCGGCGGTTGGCCAGCGCTGCGCAGCCGCCCGCAACGGCGCGGCCTCGACCACGGATGCGCGAGCGAGTAGGTCGGGTGGACCGGCAGCACGGGCGGCCGGTGGCGATATAGTCAGCGCCGAGCGCCTGGGCAGGTAGCTCAGTTGGTACGAGCGTCCGCCTGAAAAGTGGAAGGTCGGCGGTTCGATCCCGCCCCTGCCCACGTGCGAAGCCGCAGGCCAGATGGTGTCTGGCCTGCGGTTCGCCTATTCCTCGGCGGTTGACCGCAGAAGTTGACCGCAGTCGGCTACCCAAGGCGCTCTCCGAGCCGGCTCAACGCGGTCCGCTTCTCGTCCAGCGAGGCATGGGCGTAGATGTTCATCGTGACGTCGATCGCGCAGATCCTGGCCACGCTGGCATGCGAGACCTGCTTGCCCTGCCTGCGCAGCCGGTCGGCCAAGAGTCGGCTCGACCAATGCGGCCGCATACGAACGACAGGGCGGAATCTGCCCCAAGTGCGGCCAACACTTCGAGATCGGTGAGATGGAAGCCGATCACACCACCCCATGGTCGAAGGCCGGGAAGACAAATGCTAACTGCCAGATGCTGTGCCTTGAGGACAATCGGCGCAAGGGCGCGATCTAGCGGGCGAGCCCGTACGTGGGACCTCGCGTATGGGCTTGTCTACATGTGGCCCAACGTCCGCAACTGCCGCGTCGAGGGCGGCTACGCTCGCCGGGATCTGCAGTCTCCGAAGCGAATGTCATGGTAGCCACGGACCCCACGGCGGTTCAGCGCATCGCCGTTGCCTGGGTGACACGACCTGTCGTGAGTCGAGAGATACCCCCTGGGCCGTCACCGCTCGTAACCCGGTTGCTTTGCTGCTTTGCCCTCTACAAGATCAAGGCGCCGGCTTCGCCGACGCACGGCTCAGGCCCTTTCAAACTCCGCCAGAGTCTGGCCCAGGCCAACACGCATGATGAACCGCGCGAATGCCTGCGACAGGTACTCCTTGTAGGGACTCGTGAGGCGAAGCGACGGAGCTTCCCCGTACTGCTTGAGAACGAGTTGCTTCGGGACGACGTGCACATCGCGGAAGCCAACAATCGACCAACCAAAGTGCTCGCTCGGGGGCATGAGAAAGTCGCAGACAGCGGTCCCCCTGGCGAGCCCGCGCTTGTACTCGTCTGTCTTCAGATGACTCTTGCCCGCCCTCACCAAGAAGCCGTACTCGTAGACCTCGGCAACGATCAGGCTGTGCTGAGCCCCCTTCGGGATGTCGCAGGATTGAGTCAGTACGACGACGTTCGCCTCTCGCGTCTCGAACTCGAGCTCGGTCGGATCATCAGCGAAAACCTGCACCGCAAGAGGGAAGTCAAGCAAGACATCTCCCTGCTCCAAGTCGCCTGGCGTAGGCGCGTACCACTCACTCCACGGAGAGCCCCCGTCTCTCACTCGCTACCGCCAGAGTTCCGGATCGTCGTCAGTGTGCGCCCGATACGCTCCGTGACGAATCTTTGGCTTGACTCGACGCCACACGTACGCGTCGCGATACAGCACATCGCTCGGAGCCTCAACGAGCAGGTCGTCTGGATCGACCGTCGCCGTTGGGAAGCGAGCAAGCGCCCGCTCGATGTCCGCGATACTCGCATCCACCTGCGCCAACAACTCACGATTCACGAGATTGCTTGTGGGGACTGGAGTGTCCGGCGTCGCGTAGAGCAGGGACCCGGCGGCCAGGAGAGATGTCGGCACCGCCAGCACCAGCGGAAAGGTGTAGGCCGGGACGACCTCGACCGGAGTGCGTGATACGGACATTAGGTAAACAACTCTCTGGCAGGTTCCTTGATGCAGGACTCGAACTCGTCATTCTCAATACGCTTCAACGCGTCAGCCACTTGAGTGATTTCCTCGAGACTGTGCAGGTCTAACCCATCGCGATAGACCTCGAGATCCAGGAGGAAGTCGACACTCTGAGACTCCTGCTCCGGCGCCAGGGACGCGAAGGTAAAGACGATGACGGTCTCGTTGTCAGCGAGCACTGACTCCACGCGATGCATGAATCCCCGAAACGTTGCCTGCCCGTTCTCAGCAGTACGCACGACAAGGTTGAAGTAGTCGTCGGTATCGACCCTGGGACCAGGCACCTTGACACGGTTGATGTACCGGAGCGCGACCCGCCGGACCGGTTTGAGCGGCGCGACCTCGCCGGTCAACAGCGCGGCCGACTGGAAACGCTCACGCAGAGCCGGCCAGCCCTCGTAGGGCCGTAGAGAGTTTGCGCTGAGGGTAAGCGGATTCACAACAACTAAGCGATGTTGTGAGTCGTCTTTGTAGATGTACCGCTGCGCCCCACGATTGAGCGCGAAGTTCGGGCCAACCTGCGCACCGCCCGGGATCTGAACCTCGACCTGGAGCTGAACCTCGGCCTGGAGCTGCTCCTGAGCTACGGGTTCTTGCGGGTATTCCAGGCGAAATCGTTCGAAGAGCACCCCCGGGGTCGCAACGTTCCAAGCCAGGGGCTCAGCGAACGTGACCTGTACCAAGGCCTCCTCGATGGGCGGTTTGGGGTACTCACGACGCGCGCTGTCGTCTGGCATGCATCCCCCTTCCGCCAGCGGCCTTACCTGGAGGTTACAGTCCTGCATCCAGCCTCTGCCGGACATTTCGCACAGTGTTGACTAAGCTAAGGCGCCCTGGGCGAGAGCGCTGCCCCTTGACCGCAGTGCTGACCGCAATGCAGGCGAACGCCCGTACCCAGTGACGAACGGGCCGAGCGTCGGGCTCGCTCGCGACGGCCCTCCGCGTCCAGCCCAGCCGCCCGGCAAGCGCCTGAGCTGAAAAGTGGAAGGTCGGCGGTTCGATCCCGCCCCTGCCCACGTGCGAAGCCGCAGGCCAGATGGGGCGTCTGGCCCGCGGTTCGCTCGTTCACGGGCGTTTGACCATAGCCGCCGTTGACCGCGACGGGGTCGTGCCCCATGACGACCTCGGGCCGCTAACGTCCGCTCATGAACAGTTCCTTCGTCAAGTCGGTGACCTTCGACTGTCACAACACCTTGACTCT
>JBBSGC010000006.1:0-36310 GCA_038254525.1 Propionibacteriales bacterium
CACGTCCCGCACGTCCCGCACGTCCGGCGCTGCGGTGGTGTCTCGAGCGGGCTCGACCGGCACGGTTCCTCGTCTCCTGGGCTCGGCGCCGCTGGGCGACGGCGGATCCTCCGCCTCGCAGAACGCATAGTAGGGGCCCGCGGATTCCCGCGGCGTCGGCAGAGCGCCGCGCGGCTCTTCTCGGGGTCGCCCTGCTAGCGGGTGCCCAGCGCGGTCAGGTCGAGGACGGCGGCGGCGAGCACGTGCGGAGTCGTGCCTGTGCAGGTGTACGCGACGGCTTGTCGCTGCGGCCGCGGCCCGTAGCGCAGCAGGTACGCCGGCGTGCCGTCGACGATGATGCGCGGGAGGGACCGCTCGCTCTGCCCGTAGCACAGTGGTGCACTGCGCCCGCCGGTGACCTGGTCCCGGGACGTGTTCAGCTCGGCAGCCGTCGGGACCGCAGGACGGTTGCGCACAGAGTCGAACGCCTGCGGGTCGGCAGCGCGCCGCTGGGCGTAGAACGAGCGCAGGACATCCTGGCCGAAGGAGGCCGAGCGAAGGACGGGCCGGGTGCCGTTTCGGGGGGAGCCCGTGTCCGCACCGCTCATGGGCTGGCTCGTCGGCGTGCCTGCCGCCTTGCTCGCCGACGAGGGCTTGCGCACCCCGGCGGGGTCGCCGAGCTGGCTGGCCGACGTGCTGCTCTCGGCTGACGTCAACGACCGCACCACGGGAACTCCGATCCCGACGACCGCGACCGTGGCCGCTGCCGCCAGGGCAGGAGCCAACCAGCGCCGTCGGCGGAGAGGGACGACGTGGCGGGCAGAGCTGCCGGCCGGAAGGGGCTCAGGTTCGACACCCTCGGTGGAGCGGCTCGCGGCAGCCTCGGTGAGTGCTGCGTCGATCCGGGTGGCGACGTCGAGGGGCATTGCGGGCAGGCGGGCTCCGGCAAGCACGGCCGGTAGGTCGGCCAGATCGGCAACGGTGTTCGCGCACGCCGCACAGCCGCGCAGATGGGCCGTGACCACCTCCTGGGCGGCTTCGTCGAGCAGACCCTCGGCGTGTTCGGCGAGGACAAGCACGTCGGGGTGCCGGTTCTGCTCAGCCATCGTGCGCACCTCCACCTGGGGATCGAGCTTGGCCAGAGCGCGTGGGAGCGGCTGGGTGGACCACGCCAGATACCGACGCGTCTGGGTCTTGGACGTCCGCTCGGCGAGCTGGGTTCCCTGCCACCGCCGACGAAGCCGCGTCGGCGCGCAGGTCGGCGAGCAGCGGCAGCAGGCGCGCCCGCGCCCGGGCGCAGCGGCTCTTGACGGTGCCTGTCGGACAGCTCAGCACCCTGGCGGCCTCGTCGACCGAGTAGCCCTCCATGTCCACCAGCACCACCGCGTTGCGCTGCTCCGGCGAGAGCTGGCGCAGGGCATGGAGCACCAGCGTCCGCGTCTCGGTGCGCTCCGCCGGGTCGACCGGCGCCGGTGAGCCGAGGCTCTTGAGGCGCTCCTCGTGCTCAGGGAGCGGCTCCGCGGGCCGTGCCTTGCGCCGGCGCACCCGGTCGAGGCAGGCGTTGACGACTATGCGGTGCAGCCACGTGGTCACCGCCGCGTCCCCCCGAAAGGAGTCGGCGCGGCGGAACGCCGACAGCAGGGCATCCTGCAGGGCATCGGCAGCCTCCTCCCGGTCGTCGAGGGTGCGCAGGGCCACCATCCAGAGCCGGTCTCGATGCCGCTGCACCAGAACGCCGAAGGCGTGCGGGTCGCCGGCGAGGTGCTGGTCGAGCAGCTCGCGGTCGTCGAGCCGCTCGGTGTCCGACAGGCCGCTGTCGGTCACGCGGGGGGGCCTTTTAGGACCAGCTCGCGAACCGCACCCTGGTAGCTTCCGGGTGCAATCTCGGGCAGCGACGTCAGCCACAGCACCACGAACCTTGTGGTGACTGGTGCGTCCAGGCGTACGGTGCTCTGCTCCCCGGTGGCCCGGGCACGCGCGATGCGGGTCATCGACGATAGGTCGGCCGGCGCGGCCGAGGTGCCGGCTGGCGCTGCCCAGACCTCGTACGACGTCGGTTTTCCGGCGAAGCGGACGTCGATCGCGGAGACCGCGCGGTCGCGGCCGAGGTCGACCCGCAGCCCCACACCTTGCTTGAGCCCGCCTAGCTGCGGGTTGCCGAAGTACGTCACGGTGGTCCAGCTGGTGCTCAGCGAGTGGTCGTAGGCCTGGCCCACCGTCTGCGGGTTCTCGCCGTTCTGGCCCTGAGGGTCGAAGTCGCTCACCTGGCGGAAAGGCAACGGTTCGGGGGCCACCGGAGTTGCCTGCGAACCGGATCCGGGGGTGGTGGTGATCTGCGCGCGCGGTCCGGCGGTCTGCCGGCCGGCGTAGAAGGCGACGAGCGCGGCCAGCACGACCAGCAGCGCGATGCCCACCCACAGCAAGCGGCGCGCCCGGCGAACCTCGGTCGGTGGCCGCGGACGGCGACCTTCAGCGCCCACAGCTGCCCCGGTCGGCGGCGCGGCGGGGGTAGCCGAGGGAAGCAGGGCGGGCGGTGGTTCCGCGGGCGCCTGCGACGCGGCGACCGACGTCCCGGCCGTGAAGCTGCCCAGACTGGGGGAGGTGTCGCTTACCAGCAGCTCGTCCTCGCCGACGAGGGCCAGCGCTGACGCGATGTCACGGGCGGTCACCAACGGGGTCGCGTGATGTCTGGGTGGCTTGCCGAGGATGCGGTCGCAGACGCTGTCGGCGTCGCGGGCCACTCCGGCACGCACCTGGCGCGGCCGCAGCAGCCGGCCGTGCTCGGTGGGCGCGGCAGCCAGCTCGAACGCCCGGCTCCCCGGCCAGCGGGCGACCAGGCAGGCGTAGAGCACCCGGCCGAGCGCATCGACGTCGTCCTGCTCCGCGGCGTACTGGCTGCCCGCGTCCGTCGGAGCCCCGGCGTCGCCTGCAGATGCTGCTCGCAGAGCATGATCGGTGGCCAGGCCGAGGATGCGCACCGCGCCGGTGTCCTTGACGAGCACGGCGGCCAGGTCCAGGCAGCGGTGCTGGACACCGGCGTCGTGTGCGCGGGCCAAGGCGTCGGCCACCTCGCCGACCAGAGTCGCGGCTCGCCGGTTTCGCAGCGGTCCCTCGTGGAGCATGACCGAGAGCGGCACCGCCCGCGCCCACTCCCGCACGACGTAGGTGAGGCCTTCCTCGTCGGCCGCCACGTCCAAGACGCGCAGGAAGCGCGGGTCGGTGACCACGGTCGACCGGCGTCCCGCCTCCAAGAAGGCCGCGCACCGCGGGTCATGGGCCGGCAGCACCTGGACGCCGACCGAGCGGTTCAGCACGGGGTCGAAGGCGCGCCATGCCATGGAGCCAGCGTCTTCGCCGACGAGGTCCTCCAGGCGGTAACGTCCGGCCAGGGTCGACCCAGGCGCGACTGCCAGCTCGTCCACGGCTCCGCCGACGCTCCTTCCCTGCACCCGCGCCCCGCCAAGGACGCGCAACCATGCTAAGCAGTTGTCGCCATGCCGTGGGATCGCTGCGCCCCTCTGCGGCCTGACTACGGGCCGGAGGCGTCCGCTCGCGTCCTCAGGCGCGCCGGCGCACGGCGGCGCCGAGCATCGCGACCTCGCGTAGGCCGGTGACCCGGGCAGCCAACAGGTAGCCCAGTGCGCCGGCGCCGCCGGCCAGTGCGAACGACGCCGCCGCGGACAGCGGGCGGTCGCCGGACAACCCCAGCACCGGGAGCAGCCGCGACACAGTCAGCATCACCACCGCGCTGACGGCCGCCGAGGCCACCAGCCGAGTCCCGAAGCGCACCAGGTCGGCGTCGACGAGCCCGCCGAGGCGCCTGGAGAGCATGTGCCCGGAGGCGAGCATGCCGACCAGGTAGGAGGTGCCGTACGCAAGGGCCAGCAGCATCGCGATGCGCCCCGGCGGAGCCCCTACCGTGAACAAGATCGCGGCGGCGATGTTGGTGAGGGACAACCCGAGCTGCACGAAGAAGGGCGTCCGGGTGTCCTCGCCGGCGTAGAAGCCGCGCAGCAGCAGGTAGTGGACGGTGAAGAACACCAGCCCGGGCGCGAAGGCGGCGATCGTGTCACCGATCACCTGGGTGTCACCGGTCACCGCGCCATAGCCGAACAGCATGCTGGCGACCAGCTGGCCCAGGCAGGCCAGCACCGCGGCGACCGGGACGACCGCGGTCAGCACCAGCCGCAGCGTCGACCTGACCTCCCCACGAACCGCCGCGGTGTCCTCCTCGGCTGCCAGCCGGGACAGCAGCGGCATCGTCGCGGTGACCAGCGAGACGGTGATGATCGCGTGTGGCACCTGGGTGATCAGGAAGGCGTTCTGGTAGACCGTGGCGCCGGCGGACTCCCCGGAACCCTGGGCGGCCTCGGCGGAGCTGCCCACCGCGATGCGGGTCACCACGAAGTACGCGATCTGGTTGGTGATGACGAACAGCAGCGTCCACAGGCCGAGGCGCAGGGTGTGTCCCAGACCGACGCCACGGAAGTCGAAGCGCGGCCGCAGTCGCACACCAGCCGCTCGCAGGTACGGCACGAGAACCGCTGCCTGTGCCGCGACCCCCAACGTCGACCCGAGCCCGAGCAGCAGCTCCTGGTTGCCGGTGAACCCGTCAGCGGAGTCCGAGCTGCCATAGGTGGCCAGATAGGTGACCAGCACCGCGCAGGCGATCACGTTGTTGACGATCGGCGCCCACATCATCGGACCGAAGCGTTGCCGGGAGTTGAGCAGCTGGCCGACCAGCACGAACACACCGTAGAAGAAGACCTGAGGCATGCAGTAGCGCATCAGGTGGTGAGCGGACTGCAGCTGCGGTGCGAGATCCGGCTCGAACAGGTCGCCGGGGAACGCGACCCGTGCCACCAGGGGGACCGCGACGACGAGCACTGCGGTCGCGCCGGCGAGCACCAGCACGCCGAGGGAAAGCACGCGGCTGGCGTAGGCCTCGCCCCCGTCGGCGTCATTTCGCATCGCGCGTACGAGCTGGGGCACCAGCACGACGTTGAAGACCCCACCCGCGACCAGGATGTAGAGCGAGTTCGGCACCGTGTTGGCCTGGGTGAAGACATCTGCGTCGAGGGACTTGCCGATCGCGGCCAAGATCAGCCCCGATCGGATGAAGCCGGTCAGCCGAGAGACGACGGTGCCGGCCGCCATGCTCGCGCTTGCCGAGAGCAGCCCTGAGCGCCCGGTGCCGTCGCCCGCGGGGATCGCTTGGTCAGCGGGTGGCCCGAGCGGCCCGGCCGCCTCCGCGGCTGGTACGCCCGGCCCGCCGGCGCGGGGCGCGGCGTCGTCACTCATGCCGGCCTGGCGGCGCGCGGTGACCTGACTCGGCGCACCACTCGGCGCACGATCACCAGCAGCATGAACGCCGCGGCGGCACCCATCGCGATCCAGATGACCACACCTACGACGCTGCTGCGCAAGGTGAACGTGGCCGGGGTGCCGAAGCTCTGCCCGGCCGGCGTCACCAGGCTCGCGGTGACGCCGGTGACCCCGATGCCCGGCGCGTTCACGTCCACGGTCGTGGTCTCGCTCTGGTGTGGCGGGATAGCGATCGGCCGGACGTCGTCGATCTGGAGGATGCCGCTGTCGTCGTCGAAGGAGACGCCGACGGTGACCGGTCTGTCCAGACCGTTGGTGATCGTGACCGGGAACCGACCGCTGCTGCTGGACAGCGTGACGAAGTCCGGGCTGGTGACGGACACCCGGTCCAGCTGGGCGGACAACGCCGAGGCCGTGGCCTGCGCGACGGCCTGCGCGCCCACGGGGTCGGTGCGCCAGTGCGCGCCGGTGAGCAGCGCCGCGGACTGCTCGTAGTAATCGAGCAGCTCGTGGCCGCCTCCGGTAAGCGAGGCCAGCTTGGCCGCACGCCGGCGGATGGATCCGGCTGCCGCCAGCAGCTCGGCCGGCAACGGGGCACCGATGCCCGCCGGCACCGCCGGGGCTGCCGCAGCGACCATGTGCGTTGTCGGGTCGGCGCGGCCCGGCGTCTGGGCGAGCGGGTTGGTGGCGGTGATCCAGCTCGCGGCCAGGCCGGGAAGAAACTCCGCAGCCTGCTGGCCGGCACCCGGGTCCCAGGAGTCGCCGGGAAAGAACAACAGGCTCGGCGCCACCGCCTCGCTGGTCGGCTGGTGACCGAGCGCGAGCAGCGCGGTCTCGCTGAGCAACCGTTGGCGCACCTGAAGCGGGGTGTCGGTCGGTCCGGGCGCGGGGCCGCCCTGGACCAGGCTCGAGTCGGCGATCAGCACCGGCAGAGCTCCACCGCCGGTGCGCAGGAGCGCGCCCGGACCGTCCGTGAGAGTCCACCCCTTGACCTGGTCGGAGCCGAGCAGCTGCAGTGAGCGGGGGTGGACGTCACCGAGAGCGGCAGCGTCCACAGCGACGGGTGTCGAGACCGCGGCTCCGGAGAAGCCGTAGGCGGCCAGCGAGTGGGCGCTGATCCGCCGCGCCACGTGCATCAGCCCCCGGTCTCCGGCCAGCGACAGCGAGACCAGGTCGCTTCCCCCGTACCCCTCGACGAGCAAGGTGCTGTGGCTGGCGACAGCGCGGAAGGCGGCCAAGAAGTTCTGGGCGACGAGCTGCGGAGCCGACGCGCTGTTTGCTCCGGTGTCCGTGCCCGTGGGGAGCGTGCTGGCGGTGCCACCGGACGCCGCGGGGCTGGTGGGGGCACCGGTCGCCGGGCTGCCGGCGGGCCCGCCCGCCCGCCCGCTCGGCGGCCCGGTCTCGCCGGTGGCCAGCGTCCGCACGGCGTCGAGAAAGGCCGGGTCCACCAGCAGGCTGATCGAGACACCGCCGGTGGAGCCGGCGAGGTCGAGCAGGTTGCGCAGCCGGCCCCCGGGCGAGATGTCGGCCAGAATGGCCGCGGTGTCCTCGTAGCTGCCGTCGGCCGAGCGCACGACGGGGTCGCGGACCGGCAGCACCACCGACAGCGAGGTGGTGCTCAACAGCTGCCCGGTCGGCTGACCGGGTTGTCGGCTGGCGGGATCCACCGTGGGCATCAGGGGGATGAAGCTGCGCGCGCGCCCGGTGGCCTCCACCGGGTTGCGGATGCCGTGGGAGTCGGTTGCTATGACGTGGACGCCGATCGGGTACACACCAGGGGTTGGGGCGAGCAGGCCCAGCGAACCAAAGGGCACCTGGAGCGTGTATGCCCGGGACGCTCCAGGAGGAAGGTCGCCCAGCTCGGCGAACAGGCCGGGGTCGATGATCCGGTCGCCGCTGTAGCTGTCGGCGGGGCTGGTGAGCTCGTCGTGCAGCGCCTCCGCACTGGTCAGCGGCGTCGAGCCCATGACGAGGTAGACCTTGAGGTCGGTCCAGGCGCTGGCGTCGAGGTTCTGGATGGACCCGGTGACCGTCACGGGCGAGCTTGGGGTCAGTGACGACGGCGAGATGGACGTCATCAGCACCCGCAAGCCGGTCGTCACCGGGTCGCCACCGGAGCTGACCAGAGGCCCGCTTCGGCGTACGGGGGCCGCCGCCTGCGCGGGCGCCGGTCCCACGAGCAGAAGGCCGAGGAGTCCCAGCACGAGAGACCCCACCCACCAGCTGCGTCGTCGCACCCCGCAATGTTAGTGGCGCCCGGCCGGTGGGCCCTTGCGTACAGTGGTGGCCCGTGTCCTCCTCGTTGCCGACGGCTCGCCGGCCCAGCGCCGCCCAGCTGGCGGCGGTGCGGCGGCTGCCCGTCGAGGCGCCCGTGATCGACGAGCTGGGACGGTTGTTCGCCCATGCTGGACACGAGCTCGCGGTGGTCGGCGGACCCGTTCGGGACGTGTTGCTGGGCCGGTCGGGAAGCGACTGGGACTTCGCCACCTCGGCCCACCCGGAGGCCACCGAGCAGCTGCTGACCGGCTGGGCAGACGCGGTCTGGAGCGTCGGTCGGGCCTTCGGCACCATCGGAGCCCGCAAGGGCGACTACCGCGTCGAGGTCACCACCTTCCGACGCGACACCTATGAGCCTGCCTCGCGGAAACCCGAGGTCGGCTACGGGAAGACGCTCGAGGGCGACCTGTCGCGCCGGGACTTTACGGTCAACGCCATGGCCCTGCGCCTGTCCGACTCTGCCTTCGTCGACCCCTTCGGCGGCCTCGACGACCTGGCCGCCGGGGCGCTGCGGACGCCGGGCACGCCGGAACAGTCCTTCTCCGACGACCCGCTGCGGATGATGCGGGCAGCGCGGTTCGCCGCTCAGCTCGGCTTCGAGGCCGACCCCGACGTGGTGACCGCGATGGCTGCGATGGCCGGCCGGATCGCGATCGTCTCCGCCGAGCGGGTGCGCGACGAGCTGGTCAAGCTGGTCGACTCGGCGGAGCCCCGCCGCGGGTTGGCGTTGCTTGTCGAGACCGGCCTGGCCGACCACGTGCTGCCGGAGCTGCCTGCCCTGCGGCTGGAACGAGACGAACATCACCGGCACAAGGACGTCTACGAGCACACGCTGACCGTGCTCGACCAGGCGGTCGCTCTGGAGGACCGGCTGCCGGCTGGCGGTCCGGACTTCGTGACCCGCTTCGCCGCTCTCATGCACGATGTCGGCAAGCCACGCACCCGGCGCTTCGCCGACAACGGGACGGTGACCTTCCATCACCACGACGTCGTCGGTGCCAAGCTCACTGCCAAGCGCATGCGCGCGTTGCGTTTCCCCACAGACACCACTGACGCCGTGGCCGAGCTCGTCGGCCTGCACCTGCGCTTCCACGGGTACGGGTCGGGGGAGTGGACCGACGCGGCGGTGCGGCGCTACGTACGAGACGCCGGCGGTCAGCTCGCCCGGTTGCACGTGCTCACCCGAGCCGACTCCACGACGCGCAACCGGCGCAAGGCAGAACGCCTCAAGCGCAGCTACGACGAACTCGAGGAGCGCATCGACCGGCTGGCCGAGCAGGAGGAGCTGGCCGCCATGCGCCCGGACCTGGACGGCAACGAGATCATGGAGCTGCTCGGCATCGGCCCCGGCCGAGAGGTCGGGGAGGCCTACCGGTTCCTGCTCGAGCTGCGCATCGAGCACGGGCCGCTCGGCAAGGACCGCGCGCGCGAGGCGCTGAGACGCTGGTCCGACCGCACCTGAGCGGCCCCGTGGCTCAGCGCTCGATCGTCCCGGCGATGAAGGCCTCGACCTGGGCCCGGCCCTCGTCGTCGGGACGCTGGATCGGCGGGGACTTCATCAGATAGGTGCACGCGGAGTGGATCGGCCCGCCGATCCCCCGGTCCTTGGCGATCTTGGCCGCGCGGATCGCGTCGATGATGATGCCCGCGGAGTTCGGTGAGTCCCATACCTCGAGCTTGTACTCCATGCTCAGCGGCACCTCACCGAAGGCGCGGCCCTCGAGCCGCACATAGGCCCACTTGCGGTCGTCGAGCCACTGCACGTAGTCCGACGGACCGATGTGCACGTTGCGGCTGCCGAGATCGTGTTCGATGTTCGAGGTCACCGCCTGCGTCTTGGAGATCTTCTTCGACTCCAGCCGCTCCCGCTCGAGCATGTTCTTGAAGTCCATGTTGCCGCCGACGTTGAGCTGGTACGTGCGGTCCAGAGCGACGCCTCGGTCCTCGAACAGCTTGGCGAGCACCCGGTGGGTGATGGTGGCACCCACCTGGCTCTTGATGTCGTCGCCGATGATCGGCACTCCCGCGTCCTCGAACTTGCGTGCCCACTCCGGGTCGGAGGCGATGAAGACCGGCAGCGCGTTGACGAAGGCGACGCCGGCGTCGATCGCGCACTGCGCGTAGAACTTGTCTGCGTCCTCCGAGCCGACCGGCAGGTAGGACACGAGAACGTCGGCTCGAGTCTCCTTGAGCACCCGCACCACGTCGACGGGCTCTGCGTCTGACTCGTCGATGGTCAGGCGGTAGTACTTGCCGAGACCGTCAAAGGTGTGACCGCGCTGCACGGTGAGCCCGGTGGGCGGCACGTCGCAGATCTTGATCGTGTTGTTCTCGCTGGCCTGGGTGGCCTCGGCGAGGTCGAAGCCCACCTTCTTGGCGTCCACATCGAAGGCAGCGACGAACTCGACATCACCGACGTGGTAGTCGCCGAACTCGACGTGCATCAGACCTGGCACTTTGCTGCCGGAAGGGACGTTCTTGTAGAACTCCACACCCTGGATCAGCGACGTGGCGCAGTTGCCCACGCCCACGATTGCTACCCGAACCGAACCCATGGGGCTCTCCTCACTTCTTCCATCAGTTGGTGGCTACTGCTGTCCAGCCGGCCAAGATCAGCCATCGGGAGACGGTGGTTCCTGCCGAGTGTCCGGCCCGAGCGATTGCTGCTGCGGCGCCGGCGGCGGCTGCCTGGGCGGTGGTCTCTGCGCGGGAGGTGGTCCACCGGCCCGCTCCACGTCGATGAGCTCCGAGAGCCACCGGACCTCGCGCTCGACGGACTCCCGCCCATGGCGTTGCAGCTCGAGCGTGTACGAGTCGACGCGTTCGCGGGTGCGGGCCGCCGCCTGCCGGACCGCCTCCAACCGCTCCTCGAGGCGACTGCGCCGACCCTCCAGGATGCGCATCCGGGTCTGCGCGTCGGTGCGGGAGAAGAAGGCGAAGTGCACACCGAAGCTGTCATCGTCCCAGGCCGACGGGCCGGCGTCGGCCATCAGGTCGGCGAAGTGGTCCTTGCCGTCGGCGGTCAGCCGGTAGACGATCCGGGCTCGGCGACCGGTGCGGACCTCGACGCCCGCAACGGTAGCCTCCCCAGCGTCGTCCTGTGCGATGAGCCCGTCACGGAGCAGCGCCTTGAGGCATGGGTAGAGGGTGCCGTACGACAGCAGCCAGCCCCACCCGAACATCGCGTTCACGCGCTTGCGCAGCTCGTAGCCGTGCAGCGGCGACTCCTGCAACAGTCCGAGGACCGCGAGCTCGAGCGCCGCGCCTCGTTTGCCCACCGTTCTCCCTCGGTTCATCGCACCTCAACCAGGCACGTCATCTGTGTATCGTAGCGATACATCGCGCCAGTGCTAACCAAGGAGTCGGGCACGTCGTCCGCCCGCCGGCTGGCGAGCAGCAGTGCGGCGTACAGAGAGAAAGCCCAACGTGACCGACCGTAATGACAAGGCGCCTCGGCAGCGCCTCGGGGCCGCCGCGGCGGTCGCCGCCAAGCGACCGGCGAAGCGGCCACGCTCGAGGTTGCACAGATTCCTCAAGTGGACCGCAGTCGCCACCGCGCTCGCCGTCGTGGCCGCGGTAGCGGCATTCTTCATCGCCTACACCGCGATCGACATCCCCGACCCCAACAAGCAGTTCCAGACGCAGACGTCCAACGTCTACTACTCCGACGGCATGCACCTGGTCGGCACCTTCCAGGTCCAGAACCGCACGGCGGTGGCCCTCGACGAGGTGCCCCGGTACGTGCAGGACGCGGTCATCGCGGCGGAGGACCGCAGCTTCTACACCAACAGCGGCCTGGACCTGAAGGGCATCATCAGCGCGGCCTGGGACAACCTGCACAGCGACTCGACCCGCGGCGCGTCCACCATCACCCAGCAGTACGTCAAGGTTCTCTACCTGACCGAGGAGCGGACCTGGTCGCGCAAGATCAGGGAGGCCTTCCTGGCGTTGAAGATCCAGCGTCAGGTTTCCAAACAGGAGATCCTGCAGGGCTACCTCAACACGATCTACTTCGGGCGCGGCGCCTACGGCATCCAGGCCGCCGCGCAGGCCTTCTTCCAAGAGGACGTCGGAGATCTCACGGTGCCACAGGGCGCGGTGCTCGCCGCGGTGCTCAACTCGCCGGGCACCCTCGATCCGGCGAACGGCAAGGACGCGCGTCAGGCGCTGCTCGAGCGCTATCGCTACGTCCTCGATGGCATGGTCACGATGGGCAAGCTCGGCCCGGCCAGGGCAGCAACGCTCGAACGGCGGTTGCCTCGGTTCCCCACGGTGCAGCAGACCAACCGGCTCGGTGGCCCCCAGGGCTTCTTGATGAACCTGGTCGAGATGCAGCTCAAGGAGGAAAACTTCCCCGAGTCCCAGATCTACGGCGGCGGGCTGTCGATAGTGACCACCTTCGACTACTCCGACCAACGGGCGGCGGAGCGGGCGGTCAAAGCCCAACGCCCCCACGGGCTGAAGCGGCTGCACATCGCCCTGGCGTCGGTAGAGCCGGGCACCGGTGCCGTCCGGGCGCTCTACGGAGGCCCGGACTATGTGCAGAACTCGTTCAACTGGGCGACCGCCGGCGGGCAGCCCGGATCCTCGTTCAAGCCGTTCGCGCTCGCCGCCGGCCTCGAGGACGGGTTCAGCCTGGCAAGCACCGTGGACGGAACGTCTCCCTACTACCTCGACGGCGTTGACCAGCCCATCGAGAACCAGGGGGACTCTGGGGGACAGTCGTTCGGCTCGGTGTCCTTGCTGTACGCGACCGAGGAGTCGATCAACACCGCCTACGTCGACCTGACCATGAACATGCACAACGGGCCGGACAAGATCCTCAAGGCAGCGACCGACGCCGGAATACCGGCCTCGATCACCAAGAAGATCCCGGCCGTGCCGGTCGTTGCGCTCGGGTTCGAACGGGTCCCGACCATCGACATGGCCGACGCGTACGCGACGTTCGCCGCCAAGGGGATGCACGCCGACTGGTACACGGTGCAGAAGGTCACCGGGTCCGACGGGGAGCTGCTCTTGGACCACAGCACCGCGACGGTGCAGGCCTTCTCGGCAGGTGTCGCCGCCGACGTGTCCTACGCCTTGCAGGGCGTGATCAACAGTGGCACCGGACAGAACGCCGCCCTCTCGTGCCCGGCGGCGGGGAAGACGGGCACCGCCACCGCGAAGCAGCTCAACCCGGCCACCGGTAGGGTCGAGACCCACGTGTCCTCGTCGTGGTTCGTCGGCTTCACCCCTGGCCTGGCCACCGCGGTGATGTACGTGCGCGGTGACGGCAACAACCCGCTCGACGGCTACCTGTCGACGTTCTACGGCGGCGAGTACCCCGCGCGGACCTGGCAGGCGTACATGAGCGAGGCGCTGAGAGGTCAGCCGTGCGTGCCGTTCCCGCCGCCGGCGCACCTCAACGCCGCCGCCGCCCCAACCGCCCCTTCGACAACATCTCCCTCGACCCGGACCACGACGACGCCGACCACCACGCCTCCGAGGACCAAGCCGACCGACACGCAGCCCACCACCAAGCCGACCGGCTCGCCGACCTCGACGCCGACGACCACGCCGACGACCACGCCGACGACCACGCCGACGACCACACCCACCACTTCGCCGACGACCACGCCGACGACCACGCCGACGACCACGCCGACGACCACGCCGACGACCACGCCGACGACCACGCCGACGACCACGCCGACGACCACACCCACCACTTCGCCGACGACCACGCCGACGACCACGCCGACGACCTCCCCGACCACTTCGCCGACGACGTCCCCGACGTCCCCGACGACCACGCCCACGACCACGCCGACGGCGTCGCCGTGAGCGGACGCGCGTTGGCCGCCCCCGCTACGGAGCCGACCCGGTCCCGATGGGCGGCGCCCAGCCAGGACGGTTGACCAGGCAGAACGGATGACCGGCCGGGTCGGCGAAGACGTCCGCACCGCCAGCCAGCGGCGTCGCGCCGAGCTCCAGGACGCGAGCCACCGCGGCGGCCTTGTCGTCGACCATGACGTCGAGGTGGAACTGCTGAGGCGCCGCCGGGTCGGGCCAGCGGGGCGGCTGGTGGTCAGGCGCCCGCTGGAAGGCGATGCCCGAGGACTGCTGGTCCCTGGCGAGCACCACCCAGTCGGGGTCGTCGTGGACCACGGGTAAGCTGAGGAGCTCGGAGTAGAAGGCAGCCAGGGCCGCCGGGTCGGGACAGTCGATGGCCACGTGGTGGAGCCGTCCGATCATGGCCTCGATGGTGCCAGACGCCGACTAGCCTGCTCAGGTGGCGCATCGCGAGACCGCACCGGTCGAGGCCGTCGCCCGCCCCTCCAGCACCGACCCGATCGTGGCCGACGCCGGCACCGCCATCGGTGGACCACCGGGTCGCCACGCCCGTACGCCCGGGCGGCGGAGCGCGTTGGCCATGGCGCTGCTGGCGATGACGCTTGCGATGGCAGCCGGTGTGGCGCAGAAGAACCAGTGCGCGCAGGGCTCGTGGTGGGCTGGTGACCGGCAGTTCGCGAACCTCTGCTACAGCGACCTGCCACACGAGTACGTGCGGTTGGGGCTCGACGAACGGACACCGCCGCTGTCCGAGGGCGGCGGTCGCCACCCCGACCCCGCGGTGACACCGCCTACCGCCGTCGTCTCGTACCTGACCGCGCTCGTCTCCCAGCAGCTGTTCGGGCGGCCCGACGTCGTCACTCGTGACGACCGCCCCGTCGACGAGCTGACCACCGACCCGGCCGTCGAGCGCGAGGCTGTGGCGTTCACAGCCGTAGCGGCGGTGCTGCTGACCCTGGCGGCGCTGGCCGCCACGGCCCTCCTGACGATGGCCACCGGGTCGCGTCCCTGGGACGTGCTGGGCCTCGCGGCCGCACCCGTCGTCGTCTTGTCGGGACTGATCGGCTGGGACCTACTGAGCGTGCTGTGCGTGTGCGCCGCGCTGGCGGCCTGGTCGCGGCGCCGCGACCTTGTCGCCGGGTTCGCTGTGGGCCTGGGCGCCGCCTTCGCGCTGTACCCGGCACTGCTCCTGGTGGCCTTCGGCGTGGTCGCGGTGCGAACCCGGTCCGGTGAGCGGTTCGCGCGTGCGCTGGCCGGCGCCTGCGTCGTGGTCGTGCCGGTCAATCTCGTGGCCTACCTGCTGCAGTCCCAGGGTTGGGCCAGCTACTGGTCGGCGTGGAGCAACGCGCCGCCAGGACTGGGCTCGTACTGGCAGCTCGCGACGGTGGTCGGCTTCCAGGCGGACGCGACGCTGGCTGATCAGCTGCAGGTGCTCGGCTGCGTCATCGTCGTCGTTGTCCTCACCTGGCTGGGCCTGGTCGCCCGGCGCCGTCCCCGCGTCCCGCAGCTCGCGTTCCTCGCGGTCGCCGGCGTCATGCTGGTGAGCAAGAGCCTGCCGGTGCAGGCCGGGCTGTGGCTGCTGCCGCTCGCGGCACTGGCCCGACCGCGCTGGCGTGACCTGCTCATCTGGCAGGCCTGCGAGGCCTACTACTTCTGTGCGACCTGGTGGTACCTGGGCGGTTTCACCGCTGGCGGGGGGGTCTTCGACGGTGTCTACACAAGCGGGGTGGCCGTGCGGCTGGCCGGCATCGGCTGGCTGGCCGCCATGGTGGTGCGGGACATCGTCACCCCGTGGCTGGACCCGGTACGCGCCGATGCCGTCACCGACGACCCCGCCAGTGGCGTGCTCATCTAGGTAGCGCCGCGCAGCGGCGCAGCCCTTCGGCGAGGTGGCGCCTCAGCCCTGGATCACAACCCGGTCGAATGTCGTGGTCGTGAGCCGCACGTCGAGGTCGAGCTCGTCGCCAACCGCCGGCGCCGGCACTGCCGAGGGCACGAAGATCAACGACACCTGCATGTGCGGCGACTCGACGAACCAACGCTGCCGACCGGCGACCTGGAACGGCGACAACGCCAGCCCGGCAGCCTCCAGACCACCTCTGGCCGCCGAGACGGCCCGTTGACGGATAGACGTGAGCGCGGCCGGTGCCTCCAGGCCGATGCCGTGCGCGGTGCCACCGGACACGACGAGCACCGTCCCCGCACGAGGCAGCGGCCGCTGCCGGTAGCCGACCCGGGCTCCTCGCCGGACCCGGTGGCTATCGAGGACGGTCGCGGTGACGCGCAGCGCCGACCGGTCGCCGAGCCACAAGGCGGTGCCGATCCGGGGCCGAACGGTCAATGCCGGGTGTCGCCCGGCCAGCGTCGTGACCTCGTTGCCACTGAGGTGCGAGACGTAGAGCGTGGTGGTGGCCAGGCGGGAGACCCGCAGGAGGGCTGCCCAGCGCTCCGCCTCGCCGAGCCGGTCGCCGGACATCGGCAGGTGCAGCGCAAGTCCCGTGAGTCGCAGCCCCCCCAGCCGGCCCGCGGCCGCGTCGAGCTCGTCGCGATGCAGGCCGTGCCTGGTCATCGACGTCAGCCCCTCGAGGACGACCCGCACCCGCGCCCTCGCTGCCCGCGCCTGGGCGGCCAGGGTACCCACGTCCTCGAAACGGCCGAGGGTGTGGATCACCCGTGGGTCGAACGACACCTCACGAAGGAACGGCCGCCACGGCGACAGCACCTGCACGTCCCCGGGGAAGCGGGACAGCGCGCCCGCCACTTCCTCGTAGGTGCCGACCGCCAGGGTGTCCGAGCCGAGCCAGCCGGCCCGGCGGGCCAGCCGGGGCATACCGAACCCATAGCCGTTTCCCTTGGCGACCGGGACGAGATGCGGGTTCGACTTGGCCACGGCCAGCAGGTGGGCCCGCCAACGGTCGCCGTCGACCTGAAGCGTCACCGGCATCCGGAGCTCCGAACTGTGCCGACGGCTGCTGCGGCGGCGCTTCCGACGGCCATGTCACCGGCGCTTCATGTAGAGGTCGAACGCCCGGTACAGCAGCCGGGACACCGGCAGGTCCCACTCCCCGGCGTACTCCACGGCCTGGCCGCCGGTGCCGACCTTGAACTGAGCCAGCCCGACGTGCGGGTCGTCGGCGTCCAGGGTTTCGGTGATGCCCCGCAGGTCGTAGACGGCGGCGCCGGCGGCCATCGCGTCGGTGATCATCTGCCACTGCACGGCGTTGGACCCACGCACCTCCCGCTTGGCCGTCGTGGAGGCGCCGTAGGAGTACCACGCGTGCTCGCCGACGCGCACCATCGTCGTGGCCGCCACCAGGTCACCCTCGTGGTGGGCGAGGTACAGCCGCAGGCGGTCCGGGGCTTCGGCGTTGAGCGCGTCGTACATGTTCTGGAAGTACCCGAGGGGTCGCGGCGTGAACGAGTCCCGAGCTGCGGTCTCGGCGTACACCGTATGGAACGCCGGCAGGTCAGCGCGGTCGCCGACGCGGACCTCGACGCCCGCCTTGGCTGCCTTCTTGATGTTGCGGCGCCACTGCTGGTTCATCCCGGACAGGACGTCGTCGGAGCTCCGCCCGGCCAGCGGCAGCCAGAAGTTGTACTGCGGCTGCCCGGCGGTGAACCCCCCGGCGGAGTGCTGCCGGCTCCAGCCGGACCTCCGCAACAGCCCCACCACGCGCCGACCGACCGGTTCGGTCGCGTCGGCGGGCACGTCGTCGAGCCGGTGCAGTGCGGGGTCCGCGATGGCCGCCTTGAGGGTCGCCGCCTGCCACCGTCGGGTGACCACCGGCGGCCCCATCCGGACCGCGAACGCCCCCCGGTCCGCGAGGTGCCTGGTCAAGGCGACCAGCAGGTCGGCCAGGTCGCCACGTGACCAGTCCAGACACGGCCCCTCGGGCAGGTAGGTCAGCGACCGCTTGAGCCGCGGCAGCCGGCGGTAGAGCACCAGCGCGGCGCCCACGAGCTCGGCTCCGGCGAAGAACCCGACGGACTCGTGACCCCACTCGGGCTTCACCGCCGCCCAGGCCGGCGTCTGCAGGAAGCTCGCGGAGGGCTGCGCCTCGATGTACGCGAGGTGCTCCTCGGTGCTGATCGTCGCGACGGCCGGCGCGCTTCCGGACGGTTCGGAGCGGGTCACAGTCGGGGAGGCTATCGCGCCGGCGAACTCGTCACCGCAAGCGCCGACGAGGCGGTGAGCGCGGTCGAGGACGAGCCACCGCGTCTATCCGGGGGCAGCCGACCGCAGTGCCGGCAGCAGCTCGGACTCGGCGAAGTCGAGGAACTCCTCCTGGGTGTCCCCACCGATCTGGATCAGAGCTACGTCGGTGAACCCGGCGTCCCAGAACTTCGCGACGGCCTGCGCGACCGGCTCGGGGTCGGGGCCGCACGGGATCACCTCGGCAACGTCTTCCGGGCGGACGAACTGAGTTGCGCCGGCGAAGCCCACCGGGCCGGAGAGCTCGGCGTTGACCTTCCAGCCGCCGCCGAACCAGCGGAACTGCTCGTGTGCGCGGGTTACCGCGGCGTCTCGATCGCGGTCCCACGAGATCGCCAGCTGGCCGATCTTGCGACCGGCGGTGGGATTGACCCGGTCCCACTCGGCGACCAGCTCGCGCTTGGGTTTGACCGCCACCATGGCGTCGGAGACAGGGCCGTACCGGCGGATCGACTGGCTGCCGGAGACCGCCGTCGCGATGGGAACCGGGCGCTCCGGCAGGTCCCACAGCTTGGCCGAGTCGACCCGGTAGTGGCGCCCGACGTAGTTGACGTAGCCGCCGTCGAAGAGCGCCCGGATGATCGAGATCGCCTCGTCGAGCATCTCGTGCCGGATGTTGACCGGCGGCCACCCGCGTCCGACGACGTGCTCGTTGAGGTTCTCACCGGAGCCGAGCCCGAGGGTGAACCGGCCGTCCGAGAGCAGGCCCATGGTCGCGGCCTTCTGCGCCACGACGGCGGGGTGGTAGCGCAGCAGGGGGCAGGTGACGTAGGTCATCAGCTCCACCCGCTCGGTGACCTGGCTGACCGCGCCCAGCGTGCTCCAGGCGTACGGCGCATGGCCCTGCTCGACGAGCCACGGAAAGAAGTGGTCGCTCATCACCTCGAAGTCGAAACCGGCCCGCTCGGCACGTGCGGCGTGGCCGACGAGCTCGCGTGGACCGGCCTGCTCGGTCATCAAGGTGTAGCCGATACCTGCCATCTGATCAGTCCTCGGCGACCGCGTCGACCAGCGTCTTGCAGAATGCCGCGAGGTCATCGGGTTTGCGGCTGGTGATCAGGTTGCCGTCGACGACGACCTCCTCGTCAACCCACGTGGCCCCGGCGTTCGTGAGGTCGGTGCGCAGGCTGGGCCACGAGGTCAGCGTGCGACCGCCGAGCACATTGGCCTCCGCCAGCGTCCACGGTGCATGACAGATCGCCGCGACCGGCTTGCCGGTGCCGAGGAACGAACCGATGAACTCCACGGCGGTCGGGTCCATGCGCAGCGCGTCGGGATTCGCCACCCCGCCGGGGAGCACGAGGGCGTCGTAGTCGTCGATCCGCGCCCCGTCGAAGGTCTCGTCGACGTCGAACGTGTCGGCCTTGTCCAGGTGGTTGAACGCCTGCACCGAGCCGCTCTGCGTGGACAGCAGCTTCGGCGTACCGCCGGCTTGCTGGACGGCCTGCCACGGCTCGGTGAGCTCCACCTGCTCGATGCCCTCGGTGGCGACGGCGAATGCGATGCGCTTGCCCTGCAGTTGTCCGGCCATGCGGTGCGTCTCCTTGGTTGGGGGGTGCGACGCGGTCCGGGTTCGCCGCGTGCCCCTCCTGCCTACTGGTCGCGCCGGTCGGCCGCAAATCCGCCCCACGGCCCAGCCCCGGTGACGGTGCGGAACGGGTGCAGACCTCCCCAGTCGGTGCCGCCGGGCCGAAACGTGGTTGAGCGCGCTGGCGCCGGCGCATACGGTGAGCGCCGTGGCAGCCTTCGTGATGGTCCGTCGTGTCCGCCGGCTCGGATCGGCGCTGGGGGTGGCACCGGCTCGAGCCTGAGTGGGCCGAGCGTGTCGTCGCAGCCGCACACGTGCGACCGGGCGACCTGGTGCTGGACCTCGGCGCGGGTACGGGAGCCCTCACGGCGCCGCTCGTGCGTCGCGGTGCGCGCGTCGTCGCTGTGGAGCTGCACGCCGGGCGGGCGGACCGGTTGCGCGCCCGCTTCGCCGGTCTACCCGTACGCGTGGTGTGCGCTGATCTGCTCGCGTTCAAGCTGCCCGACCGGGTGTTCCGGGTGGTGGCCAACCCTCCGTACGCGCTCACCACACCGCTGCTGCGGATGCTGCTGGCGCCCGGGAGCCGGCTTCGGGCGGCGGACCTGATTCTTCAGCGGGCGGTGGTCAGCCACTGGGTAGCGTCGGATCGCAGATCGGTGCCCCGGCGCGGCGGCTGGGACGCGGAGATGGGCATGCGGTTGCCGCGGCGCGCCTTCTCGCCGCGGCCACCTGTCGACTCGGCGGTGCTCGTGCTCCGGCGTCGCTAGCTGCTGCGCTCCCGGATCCCGCTTTCGGCTCCGGCAACCTGCCTCCGGAGGCAGGCAGCAGCAGCTCAGCAGAGGCGCTCGCGCAGCCAGGCGATGTCGGCGCCTTGGCCCTGCGCCCCACCCGGCGTCTCGCACACGACCGGCGCCGCCGCCGCGCGGACCACGGCGAGCAGCTCCTCATCCGCGATGTTGCCGGCACCGAAGTTCGCGTGCCGGTCGGCTCCGGAGTCGAACGCGTCTCGGCTGTCGTTGGCGTGCACCAGGTCGATGCGGCCGATCAGCGCCCGCACCGACTCGACGACGTCGAGCAGCTCGATGCCACCGGCGTGCGCGTGGCAGGTGTCCAGGCAGAAGCCGACGTCTGCGCCACCGGGCGCGTCGGTGACGGCCTCCCACAGCCGGCCGATCCGTTCCAGCCGGCGCGCCATGGCGTTGTCGCCACCGGCGGTGTTCTCGATCAGCAACGGCACCTTGGCCTCGAGCATGTCGACGCACTTGCGCCAGTTGTCGAAGCCGGTCTCCGGGTCGTCGCCCTTGAGCACGTGGCCGCCGTGCACGATCACTCCCCGGGCGCCGATCTCGGCCGCCTTGTCCATGGTCTTCTGCAGCAGCTTGCGGCTCGGGATGCGGATCCGGTTGTTGGTGGTGGCGACGTTGAGGACGTACGGCGCGTGCACGTACAGCGCGACTCCCGCCTTCTCCGCGTCGGTGCGCAACGCCTGCGCCCCCGCGGCATATCGCACGACCGGGCCTTTCCAGCCCTGCGGGTCGCCGAGGAAGAACTGGGCGATATCGGCCCCACGGTCGCGCGCCTCAGCGAGCGGATCGGTCTGGTCGACGTGGGCCCCGATGGGCAGTCCGCTGCGCATGCACGTCACCCTAGGGCCGGCCGCGGACCGGTCCTGCGTCGCGCGCCCGGTTGCGACGGCGCAGCGCATCGGCTCGAATGGGACCGTGAGCAGGGTGGTCGTCGTCGGGGCCGGACTGGCCGGGCTCACCGCCGCGTGCCACTTAGTGGGACGCGGCCACGACGTGACAGTGCTCGAGCGCGACGCCGGCCCCGGTGGCCGAGCCGGGCGGATCGAGCGGGGCGGCTACTCCTTCGACACCGGGCCGACGGTGCTCACCATGCCCGGTCTGCTGGACAACGCGTTCGCGGCGGCCGGTTCGAGGATGGACGAACTGCTCACGTTGCGCCGACTTGACCCGGCCTACCGGGCGGTCTTCGCCGACGGCTCGGTGATCCACGTTCGCGCCGGACGAGCGGCGATGGCCGAGGAGATCCGTCGCACCTGCGGGCCGGTCGACGCGGTGGCCTTCGAGGACTTCGTCGACTGGCTGACCCGGCTCTACGCCGTTGAGCTGCCGAGCTTCATCGACCGCAACCTCGACTCCGCGTTCGACCTCGTCCGTCCCCCCGGGCCGGCGCTCCGGCTGCTGCGGATGGGAGCCTTCGGCCGGCTCGGTTCGCTGGTGCGCCGACGCTTCGCCGACGACCGGCTGCGCCGGCTGTTCAGCTTCCAGGCCATGTACGCCGGCCTCGCGCCGGCCGAGGCGCTGGCCATCTACGCGGTGATCACCTACATGGACTCCGTCGAGGGCGTGTGGTACCCCGAGGGCGGCATCGCGGCGCTGCCGCAGGCGCTGGCCGCCGCCGTCGAGAAGGCCGGTGGACAGCTGCGCTATCACGCTCCGGTCGAACGCATCCTGCTGGCCTCCGGTAGCACCGGCCCGGTCCGGGGCGTACGGCTGCCGGGCGGTGAGCTGGTCGCCGCCGACGCGGTCGTGTGCACCGCGGACCTGCCGGTGGCATACGCACGGCTGCTGCCCGGCCTGCCGGTGCCCCGGGTGGCCCGGCGCGGCCGGTACTCCCCGTCGGCGCTGGTCTGGCACGTGGGGGTCGGTAGCAAACCGGAGCCACAGGTCGCCCACCACAACCTGCACTTCGCCGACCAGTGGGACGAGTCGTTCCAGGCCCTGATCGGCCAGGGGCAGCTGATGTCCGACCCGTCGATCCTGGTCACCGTGCCAACCGTCACCGAGCCGCGGCTGGCCCCGTCGGGCGGCTCGGTGCTGTACGTGCTCGAGCCGGTGCCCAACCTGGACGGGCGGGTCGACTGGGTGCAGGAGCGCCCGCGCGCCCGGGAGCACCTGGCCGCTCACGTCGCCCGCCTGGGCTACCCGACCGACGTGGTCGAGGAGGAGCTGGTGGACCCGCTCGACTGGGAGCGACAGGGGATGGAGCGGGGGACGCCGTTCGCGCTGGCGCACACGTTCGGGCAGACCGGCCCGTTCCGGCCGGCCAACGTCGACCGCCGAGCGCCCGGGCTGGTGTTCGCGGGCTCCGGCACCGTGCCAGGGGTCGGCGTGCCGATGGTGGTGATCTCCGGCCGGTTGGCCGCCGAGCGGGTCGACGCGATGCGCCGATGACTGCGGTGCTGGGCGCCGACGAGCGGTTCCTCGCGGCGTCGTACAGGCGTTGCGAGCAGATCACCCGCCGCCACGGCACCACCTACTACTGGGGCGCGATGCTGTTGCCGGCGGTGGCGCGACGGCAGGTGCATGCGGTCTATGCGCTGTGCCGGCTCGCCGACGACGTCGTCGACGATCCAGGCCCCCTGGGCGTCCCCGAGCGGCGGGGCGCGCTCTCGGCCTTCCGCACCTCGTTCACCGCCGACCTCGCCGCCGGGTCGTCCCGGCACCCGGTGCTCGCTGCCGTCGTAGACACGGTGCGCGGCTGCGGGATCGAGCCGGAGTGCTTCGACCGGTTCTTCGACGCGATGGCGATGGACCTCCACGTCGACAGCTACCCCACGTGGGAGGCGCTGTGTGCCTACATGGAGGGGTCGGCGGCGGTGATCGGGGAGATGATGCTGCCGGTGCTGCGACCGCTCGATGCGGCGGCCTACCAACCGGCGCGCTCGCTCGGCCTGGCCTTCCAGCTCACCAACTTCCTGCGTGACGTTGCCGAGGACCTCGACCGGGGTCGGGTCTACCTGCCGCAGGAGGATGTCGACCGCTTCGCCGCCGACCCGCGGGAGCGCCTGGTGACGCCGGCCTGGCGGGCGTTGATGCGCTTTGAGATCGCGCGCTGCCGCCGGCTCTACGCGCACGCCGACGAGGGCATCCCGCTGCTGCCCGAGCGCTCGGCGCGGTGCGTGTCGACCGCCCGGGTGCTGTACGCCCGGATTCTCGACCGCATCGAGGCCGCCGACTTCGACGTGTTCAGCGTGCGCATCCGCGTGCCGACGTGGCGCAAGGCGGCGCTGGCCGCGCGGGTGCTGGCGACCGGGCCGCTGCTGACCGAGGTGGACCGGTGAGCCTTTCGGCGCTGCCTGGCTATCGCTCGCTCCGGCTGCCCGGCACGGACGGGTTGCCGATGCGGCTGGTGCGGATGCCGCCGCGGGACCGGCTACGCCCGACCTGGCAGGACGCGTCGCCGGCCCGCATCGCGGAGTCGCTGCGGCGCTCACAGGAGCGCCCGACCGGCAACTGGTACGCCGTGGCGGCCAGCCGCGACCTGGGTTCGACCCGACCCCTGGGGGCGACCGTTGCCGGCATCGAGCTGGTGCTGTGGCGACCTGCCGACGGAGCGGTCAGCGCCGGGCCGGGCGCGTGCCCACACCTGGGTGCACCGCTGTGTGATGGCGAGGTGTTGCACGGCAAGGTCGTCTGCCGCTGGCACGGGCTCGGGATCGGTGCCGAGGGGTTCCCGGGATGGTCACCGTGGCCGGCCCACGACGACGGGGTCCTGCTGTGGGTCCGTCTCGACGCGGTCGGTGGTGAGCCGCCCAGTATGGGACCCGTCCTCGGCCCCCGGCCGCCTGTCGAGGGCTCCCTCGACGCGGTGATCACCACCGTGGGCGCCTGCGAGCCGCCCGATGTCATCGCCAACCGGCTCGACCCCTGGCACGGCGCCTGGTTCCACCCGTACTCCTTCAGCCACCTGCGGGTCGATGAGGAGCGCTCCGATCCCGACCGTCTGGTCGTCGAGGTGACGTTCCGGCTGTCGCGGCGGTGGGGCGTGCCGGTGCGGGCGGAGTTCAGCACGCCGGACGCGCGCACGATCGTCATGCACATCACCGACGGGGAGGGCGCCGGCAGCGTCGTCGAGACGCACGCGACGCCGCTCGGCCCCGGACCCGACGGTCGGCCCCGCACGGCGGTCGTCGAGGCGACCATCGCACACTCGGCGCGCCGCGCTTTCGCCCTGCCGGCTCGCGCGGGCGGTGCCGTGCGACCGCTGATGCGCATGGCGGCCCGCCGGCTGTGGGTCGACGACCTCGCCTACGCAGAACGGCGTTACGCCCTGCGCGCCGCCGGCCGGTTCCCCGGCTGAGCCTCAGCGCCTCAGCGCCGCCCGCCCCCAGCGCACCAACGCATGCCGCGAACGCGTCGGCACGCTCCACAGGTCATGCCCGGCCACCCCCCAGCCGGCCAGCAGGGCGTCGGCGGCCTGGAACCCCGTAGTGGCCGCCCGCTCCATCAACGCCACCGGCAGGTCGCAGCGGATGCCGTCGCCGGCGAGCACGACCCGCGGGTCCGGAGTACGCACGGTGGGGCGCTGCCCCCACGAGCCCGGCGCATGCAGCGGGCAGTCGGCGCGCACCAGCCACCGCTCGTCGACGACCCGAGCGCCCGCGGTCTCGGGATAGACGGCGTGCAGCGCGCTCCGCAGCTGCGTGCGCACCTGAGCCTCGTCGAACCCTGCGGGCAGCGCGTAGGCGTGGACCTCGACGACCGACCCGCCGCTGCGTCGCGACCAGTCGGCGGCCTCGGCCTCGAAGCGTTCCAGCACCGACACGTTGTCGAGCACGTCATAGCCGCTCGTACCGACAAACGCATCCCGACCGGTCTCGACCGGCCGGTCCAGCCACAACCTGTCGACGGCGAATGCCGGTGCTGTGCGAAGGCCGGCGACCCGGTCCGGCCAGCCGGCACCGTCGAGCCAGGGCGTGGCCGCCACGAGCCGCCGCAACCCCGCTACGTCGCACGCGAGCACAACGGCGTCCACGTCGACCGGGTCGTCGTCGCTGACCACGCGCAGCCCGCCGTCGCGGCCGGTGAGCTGTTCGAGCGCCCCCACGGTGACTCCGGTGCGTACCCGGGCGCCCGACCGGTGCAGCAGCCGGGCCAGCGGGTCCCAAAGGCTGGTCGAGTACGTGTCGGACGGCACGTCGAACAGCAACCCCTCCGCGGAGCCGAGGAAGTAGGCGTGGAACATCGCGACCAGCTCGCCGGCCGAGAAGTCGTGCGGGTCGGCGAAGAAGCTGCGCGCGAACACCTCGAGGGCGAGGTGCCGGGCGTCGTCGGGGAACCGCAGCCGGTTCAGGTAGTCGGCGGCGTTCTCTTGGTCGAGGTCTGCGTAGGTCCGGGGGAAGGAGACGTCAAGCAGTCCGAACGCGGTGGGCAGGTGCACCCGCGACAGGTCGCGGGGGGAGAACGTCGGGCTGCGGGCGACGAACGCCGCGACGTTCCAAGGCGGCTTCCGAGGCAGGGCCGCGAAGGAGTCCCGCGCTCCGGAGGAGTGCCACAACGGGTAGTCACCGACCGCCACCAGCCGGTTGAGGCCCGGATCGGTGCGCCGCAGCAGGCTGCGGAGGTTGTAGTACTGCCGGAAGAACGCGTGGAAGCCGCGCGACATCGTGGCCGCCGACCCGTCGCTGAGCCGGATCGGCCAGGCGCCGACGCGGCCACCGAGGTAGCCCTCGCGTTCCAGCAGGGTCACCGCGACCCCGCGCTCGGCGAGCGCGACCGCGGCGGTCAGCCCCGCCACGCCCCCGCCCACCACCGCCACGCGGGGCCGCTGCGGGAGGTGCCGGACGTCGGGTCGACCGGGCGGCGCAGGGTGCCGCTCGGCCATTGGGTCGCGGCCCGGCCGAAGCGGCGCCTGCGCCAGCATGCTGCTCATCCGGCCGGCCACCGGCTCGGCACCTCGGCGGGCCGTCGGCCAAGAAACGTGTGCACGATACCCCGCTGCCAGCCAGTCATCGGTAGCGACGTCACGTCGACCAGACCGGCGCCGGTCATCCGAGCCTCGAACTCGGCGATCCCGTCGAACCCCAGCACGCTGCGCTCCAGGTAGCGATAGAGCGCGGTGTGCCGCTGCACGACCCAGCCAGCCGGGACCACGACACCACGGCAGACCACCGTCCAGGTCCAACGGGCACGGCGCGAGTCGGCCACCGAGTACTCGTGGACGGCCAGCGGTGCGCCGGGGGCCAGCAGGGCGCACACCGTGGCCAGCAGCCCGTCACGGTCGGGGACGTTTCGTACGAGGTAGGCCGCCAGCGCCCCGTCGAGCCCGTCGGCTATCCCCTCGCCGGCCAGCGCCTCGGCGACCTCCTCGGCCTTGGCCTGCACGAAGCGGACGCCGGCGGGCCACGACTTGGCGCGGGCGCGGGCCAGCATCCCGGCAGAGGTGTCCACACCAACGACCTCGGCGCCCGGATACGCCCGTAGCAGGGCAGCAGTGCTCAGCCCGGTGCCGCAGCCGAGGTCGAGCAGCCGCAGCCGTCCCCTGCCGGACGGCGACGGTCCGCCCAGCCGCAGGCGGCGGGCGGAGAGCAGCAGATGGCGGTGGTAGCCGGGGTTGATCGCGACCATGAGGTCGTAGCGCTCAGCCACCACGTCGAAGCCGTCTGCCACGTCGACCAGGCGGGACGGGCTCATCCGGTCTCCGGTTGTCGGCGCGCCCCGGCGTGCTCCCACAGGACAATGGCCAACGTGATCATGGCGAAGCCGAAGGCGAAGTCCTCCACGGGGATGTCCCACGGCCAGCGCACCCCTAGCATCGAGGAGGCGCGATAGAGCACGACCGGGTCGCCGAGCTTGGTCAGCCATCCGTCGACCGGCACCTGGAATCCGAGCACGATGGCCATCGCGGCCCAGTAGCGCCCGCTTCTGAACACTCCGGTCCGCAACCACGCGAGCTCCAGGACGGCGACGGCAACCACCGCTGCGGCAGCCATCAGCGGGTACTCCGGCATCAGGGGCGCTCCGCGCGCGACCGAGCGGCCAACGCCAGCACCCGACCGACCGCCTCGTAGGTCAGCAGCCCGCACACCGGGACCACGACGAAGAACACCAGCTCCTCGACCGGCACCCGCATCGGCAGCAGCCACCCGGTGGTGAACGCGAGGCTGTAGGTCCAGGTCCCCCGCGCGATCGCCTCCGCGTCCCAGGCGAGGAACACGACGACCACCGGCAGCAGTGCTCGGGCCAGCCGGCGCGGGTCGCGGTAGACGCGCGCACCGAGCACCAGCTCGAGCGGCAGCGTCACCAGCAGGCACCCGGCCATCAGCAGCAGGTACTGGTAGCGGTCGATGAGCTACTCCTCGCACCCTGGGCGGTCGGGCTGGTGGCAGGCTAACCTGGGCCGGTGCCAGGTCGCCCGACCGGGCTGTGGACGACGATTCGCCCCTGGTCGCCCGGCTGGCTAGACTCCGCGGGTTGCCGGGTCGGCGTGAGCCCCCCGGTCAGCCGACGCAGAGCCCTCCTGCCACGGAGAGACCGTGGCCGCCTGAGTCCGAAGGAGGTGGGACGCCGTGCGCCGCTATGAGGTCATGGTCATCCTCGATCCCGATCTTGACGAGCGGACGGTCCAGCCGTCCCTCGACACCTATCTCAACGTCGTCCGGCAGGACGGCGGGAGCGTGGAGAGCGTCGATGTCTGGGGCCGTCGACGGATGGCCTACGAGATCCAGAAGAAGTCCGAGGGCATCTACGCCGTGATCGAGCTCGACGCCGAGCCCGCAACGGTGAAGGAGCTGGACCGCCAGCTCGGCCTCAACGAGTCAGTCCTGCGCACCAAGGTCATGCGACCCGACCTGCGCTGACCAGCACCAGACCCTCCAGGAGTACCCATGGCAGGCGAGACCGTCATCACGGTCATCGGCAACCTCGTCGAAGACCCCGAGCTCCGCTTCACCCCGTCGGGCGCCGCGGTCGCCAACTTCCGCATCGCGTCGACGCCCCGGACCTACGACCGGCAGTCTGGAGAGTGGAAGGACGGCGACACGCTGTTCCTGTCCTGCGCGGTGTGGCGGCAGGCGGCGGAGAACGTCGCCGAGTCGCTGCAGCGCGGCATGCGCGTGATCGTGCAGGGTCGGTTGAAGTCCCGGCAGTACGAAACCCGCGAAGGTGAGAAGCGCACGGTCTTCGAGATCGATGTCGAAGAGGTCGGGCCGAGCCTGCGCAGCGCCACCGCGAAGGTCAACAAGACCACCCGGTCGGGCTCCGGCTCCGGCGGTTGGTCCGCAGAGAGCTCCGGCGGCGGGTCGGGCGGCGGCTCAGGTGCCGGCGGCAACGACCCGTGGGCCAGCAAACCGGCCGCGGGCGGCTCCGGAAACTCTGGCGGCTCGGGTGCCGGCGGCTCTGGTGACTCCGGCACAAGCGACCCGTGGGCGTCCAGCGCCGGCTCCATGGAGGACCCACCGTTCTGACCACCGCTGTGACCTGTCCCGTACCTACCCCCTGACCATTCCGGCAGCTGCCGGGCTTTCTGGAAGGAAGCACCACAATGGCCAAGCCCATCGTCCGCAAGCCGAAGAAGAAGTCGAACCCCCTCAAGGCGGCGAAGATCACCACCGTCGACTACAAGGACACTGCGCTGCTGCGCAAGTTCATCTCCGACCGAGGCAAGATCCGCGCCCGCCGGGTGACCGGGGTCAGCGTCCAGGAGCAACGTCAGCTCGCCATCGCGATCAAGAACGCCCGCGAGATGGCGCTCCTGCCTTACACGTCCACGACCCGCTGAGGGGCCTCCCATGAAGCTCATCCTCACCCACGAGGTGGCCAACCTCGGTGCACCAGGTGACGTCGTCGAGGTCAAGGACGGCTACGGCCGCAACTACCTCCAGCCGCGCGGCCTGGCGATCCGCTGGACCCGCGGCGCCGAGAAGCAGATCAGCTCGATCCGTCGCGCTCGCGACGTCCGGGATGTGCGCGACCTGGGCTCGGCCCAGGCCATCAGGCAGTCGCTGGAGGCTGCACCGGTTCCCCTCGCCGCGCGAGCGGGTGCCGGCGGCCGGCTGTTCGGCGCGGTGACGGTGGCCGACATCGCGGCGGCTGTGAAGGCGGCCGGCGGACCCGATGTCGACAAGCGACGGATCGAGGTGGGTTCGCCGATCAAGACCATCGGCAGCCATGTGGTCACCGTCCGGGTCCACCCGGAGGTCGCCGCCTCGGTCTCCCTGGACGTCGTCCCGGCCTGACGCCCCTCAGGGCACCGGGTGCTGCTGCAGCGTCGGGCGGCGGGCGACCACGAACAGCAGCACGCCGAGCCACAGGCTGGTCACGATCGTCAGGACCGCGACGAGCGCAAGCACGTTGGGCGACGCGGGCCGACCCGCCTGGTACAGGGCGTCCATCAGGACGCTCAGCACCAGCATGACCACCAGCAGCACCCGCACCAGGCGCAGCTGAAGCCCGACCACGTCGGCAGCAGGGTCGATCCGTTGTGGCCGATTGGCGGGCGCACACTCGAGCACGCCGCTGCACGCGCTGTAGCCGGCGACGGCCTCGGCGGCGGCGATCGCATACAAGTGCAGCGGGCCGGCGTAGATGCCGACCACCAACGCAAGCGTCAGGAGCCCGCCTGCGACCGCCGTCCAGAACGTCACTCCGAAATAGGTGTGGCGCCAACGCACGAGACGCATCCCGGCCCCCACGAGACCCCAGCCGACCACCGCGATCAACAGTCCCAGGGGACCGGTGATGCCGAGTGTGACCAGCAGCCAGCCGATCCCGGCCAGCGTGAGAGGAGCCACGCGGCAGCACCCTACTCGGGCGTGCGGGCGAGGGCCTGTGCCACGGAGCGGCGGTCACGCGTTCGGGTCGTCGGCGGCGACCTCCACGCCGGTGTCCACGGTGATGCCGAGCGCGGCGGCCAGCTCAAAGGTCAGCCCGATGAGGTCGAGCGGGTCGATGACCGCCCCGGCCAGGCTGGCCACCCCGGAGATCCCGTCGAGCACGCAGCGGCTGATCCGGACCGCGTCGACGCTCACGGAGCGGAACTGCGCGCCGCTGAGCTCGCAGTCGGTGAAGGTCACGTCCTGCAGCTGCGCCTCGGTCAGGTCGGCGCCGCTCAGCCGGCAACCCTCGAACGCCACCCGCTTGAGCCGGGCGAAGCGCCAGCTGCTCAGGTCGAGCCGGCAGTCGAGGAGCTGCACGTTCTGCACCGAGCAACCTGCCAGGTCGATGCCGGTCAGCCGACTGCGCTCGATGCGAACCCGCTGCAGCCCGGAGTCGACCAGGCAGAGGTTAGCCGCGTCACAGCTGTCGAGTGTGGTGTCGCTGATCGTGCATCGCCGCCACGAACCTTCGCGCAGCGCCACCCGATCGAGCCGGCAGCCTTCGAGGTCCACCAGCTCCAGGTGGGAGCCGGACAGGTCGCCACCGTCGATCGCGGCGTCGCGCAGGCTGGACTCGTCGGTCAACCCGGAGCCAGGCAGGGTCACCGGGCTGCGGGCCCGCCGACGGGGTGCGACCGGGGCGAGTGGGAAGCGCATCGACAGCACCCTAGGCGGGTATCTCGACGGCAGCGCCGGTGCGCAGCCAGCCGGCGGAACGCTCCCGGCTGACCAACGTCAAAGCGCGAGCCACGATGAACCCGGCATACGCGGCCCACAGCCAGGCCAGGCCGGCGTGCAGCAGCCACACCAGCGCCGCCAGTGGCGTGTAGGCCGCGAGCGTGACGAGTCCGGCTCCGGCGAGGTAGCGGCCGTCCCCGGCACCGATCAGGACGCCGTCGAGCACGAATACGACGCCGGACACCGGCTGCACGGCGGCGACCACGAGCAGGGCGCCGACCGCGGCCGTCCGGACCGCAGGGTCGGTGGTGAAGGCGGCGGTCAGCCACGGGCTGATCGCGGCGAGGACGAGCGCGGCGCCGCCGCCGGCCGAAAGCCCCCAGACCAGCATCCGGCGGGTCATCCGTCGGGCACCGAGCACGTCGCCGGCGCCGAGGTAGCGGCCCGTCATGGCCTGGCCCGCGATCGCCACCGCGTCGAGCGCGAAGGCCAGCGTCGACACGACAGTGACCACCACCTGGTGCGCTGCGGTCGCGGTGGTGCCCAGGGAGCTGGCGACCAGCGTGCCGAGCAGCAGCGCACTGCGCAGCGTGAGGGTACGCACCACCAGCGGTACGCCCGCGCGGGCGGCCTCCAGGATCCCCCGGCGCCGCGGCCGCAGATCGGCCTCTCGGCGGCGGGCCGCCCGGACGATGACGCTCAGCAACGCGGCGGCTGCGCCCCACTGCGCGACGGTGGTCCCAAGCGCAGAGCCAGCGATGCCCAGTCCCAACCCGTAGACGAGCAGCAGGTTCAGCATGATGTTGACCAGGTTCGCGGTGACCGCCACGACCAGCGGGGTTCGGGTGTCCTGCAGGCCCCGCAGGACCCCGGTGGTCGCCAGCACGACCAGCATCGCGGGCAGGCCCAGCGCGGCGATCTGCAGGTACGTGGTGGCCGCGGCGTCGACGTCGGGCGCCGTGCCGAAGAGTCCGACCAGCGAGCGGGCGACAACCGTGGTCGCAACGGCGGCTCCGGTGCCCAGGAGCAGGGCCAGCCACAGGCCGCTGACGCCGGTGGTCAGCGCACCTCGCTCGTCGCCGGCGCCAAGGCGCCGACCGACCGAGGCAGTGGTGCCGTAGGCGAGGAAGATGGCCAGCCCGACGACCGTCTGCACCACGGTCGCCGCCACGGCGAGGGCAGCCAGTGGGGCGCTGCCGAGGTGACCGACGACAGCGGTGTCGGCGAGCAGGAACAGCGGCTCGCTCACCAAGGCGACGAACGCAGGCAGCGCGAGGCGCGCAATCTGTGCGTCGTCGGCTCCCCATCGGGGCCTGGGCGGACGCCGCATGGCTGCCACCGTAGTGGACCGTGGTGTCGACGAACCGCCGGAGCCGGGCGCCCGAACCGGCCCGTTCGGACGGCATGTCGACAAGGGGACTGTGGAGAACTCCGCAGCGACGGCTCGCCCGGAACTTTGTTGGCTGCACACCGGGCGGAGAGTCGTCCGGGCAGGTCAGAAGCGGTTTGCGCGGGCCAACCAAATTGCCTGTCCACAGGTTCGCCAACAGCCTGTGCACAGTGGTCCACGGCGTTGTGCACAGGATTGCCGGTTGTTCTGCACAGGGGTTGTGTGGCGCGCTCTTCCCGACCAAGCGGGCCGTGCGTAACGTCTGCGCAGTTCATCGGCGCAGACAACGCTGCCTGACCTGACGGCCTGCGCAGCAAGCCTCGGCTCCGGCAGCGGTGTCAGTGGGTCTGCCTAGCCTGCGAGCGGGTCGTTGGTGGGTCGAGCGGCGAGCGGGAGAGGCGGTCACTGGTGAGTGTCACCGACATGCGGGGCACTCCGGAGCCACCGGAGGACTTCGAGGCCATCTTCGGGCGCCCCGGCGGGCGGGACGATCCCGGTGCCAGCGGCGGCCGGCACTCGGGGCGAGCCGAGCGGACGCCGCCCCAGGACCAGGCAGCCGAGCAGAGCGTCCTGGGCGCGATGTTGTTGTCCAAGGACGCCATCGCTGATGTGATCGAGGTCCTGCGCGGCGGCGACTTCTACCGGCCAGCGCACGAGATCGTCTACGACGCCGTCATCGACCTGTACGGGCGCGGCGAGCCGGCCGACCCGGTGACGATGGCGGCGGAGCTGCAGCGGCGCGGTGAGCTGGCCAGGTTGGGCGGTGCCCCCTATCTCCATGACCTCACTGCAGGCGTACCCATCGCTGCCAATGCCGGCTACTACGCCGAGATCGTCCGCGAGAAGGCGATCCTGCGGCGGCTGGTCGACGCAGGCACCAAGATCGCGCAGCTGGGCTATGCCGGCGAGGGGCAGGTCGATGACACGGTCGACCGGGCACAGGCCGAGATCTTCAGCGTGACGGACCGGCGGACCAGTGAGGACTACCTGCCGCTGAGCGAGATCATGGCCGGCACTCTCGACGAGATCGAGGCGATCAGCGCGCACGATGGTGGTCTGGCGGGTGTGCCCACCGGCTTCACCGAGCTCGACGAGCTGACCAACGGGCTGCACGGCGGTCAGATGGTGATCGTGGCGGCGCGGCCGGCGGTGGGCAAGTCGATGCTGGCACTGGACTTCTGCCGCGCTGCCTCGATCAAGCATGGCTTGACCAGCGTCATCTTCTCGCTGGAGATGAACCGCACCGAGATCACCATGCGGCTGTTGTCCGCGGAGGCGCGGATCGCGCTGCACCACATGCGCAACGGCCACATGACCGACGCAGACTGGTCCCAGCTGGCGCGCAAGATGGGTGAGGTGAGCTCGGCGCCGCTGTTCATCGACGACAGCCCCAACCTCACGATGATGGAGATCCGGGCCAAGGCTCGCCGGCTGAAGCAGCGCCACGACCTCAAGCTCGTCGTCGTCGACTACCTGCAGCTGCTCAGCTCCGGCAAGCGGGTCGAGAGCCGCCAGCTCGAGGTGTCGGAGTTCTCCCGCCAGATGAAGCTGCTGGCCAAGGAGCTCGACGTGCCGATCATCGCGATCAGCCAGCTCAACCGAGGCTCGGAACAGCGCACCGACAAGCGGCCGCTGCTCAGCGACCTTCGGGAATCGGGATGTCTCACCGCAGACGCCCGACTGCTCCGGGCTGACAACGGGGCCGAGATCTCCCTCGGTGACCTGCTGGCCGACGACGTCCGAGCCGTGCCGGTGTGGACGCTCGACGATCGACTCAAGCTGGTGCCGCGGACCTTGACGCACGCCTTCCCGAGCGGGGTGCGGCCGGTCTTCCGCCTGCGCCTCGCATCCGGTCGCCAGGTCGAGGCGACGGCTAGCCATCCCCTGCTGACCTATGACGGCTGGCAGCCGTTGTCTGACCTTGTGGTGGGTTCGCGGGTCGGCGTGCTGCGGCACGTGCCTGCGCCCTTGCGGACCGTGGCGTGGGACGACAACGAGATCGTGGTGCTGGCACATCTGCTCGGAGACGGGTCGTTCGTGCGTGCCCAACCCATCCGTTACGCCAGCGTCGACGAGAGCAACCTCATGGCCGTCACCGACGCCGCGCATCGACGATTCGGCATCACTGCCGTACGCGACGACTATCCAGCGGCGCGGGTGACCACCCTGCGCCTTCCGGCGCCCTACCGGCTCACCCACGGCAGACGGAATCCGATTGCTGCTTGGTTGGACAGCCTGGGGTTGTTCGGACTCCGCAGCCACGAGAAGTTCGTTCCGGCCGGTGTGTTCGGGCTGCCCAAGCCTCAGCTGGGGATGTTCCTTCGGCATCTGTGGGCCACCGACGGCTCGGTGCGGTGGGACCCGGTCGTCGGACAGGGTCGGATCTACTTCGCCTCGACAAGTCGGCGACTGGTCGACGATGTCGCACAGCTGCTGTTGCGGTTCAGCATCGTGGCCCGGGTCAAGCGCACCACCAAGGTCGGATACCGCGACGGCTGGCAGCTGCACATTTACGGCGCTGACCACCAGCGACGGTTCTGCTCCGAGATCGGCGTGCATGGTGCTCGTGGCGAGTCCGCGCGCGAGGTCCTTCAGCAGCTCAGGGCCGTCACTCCCAGCCCGAACCTTGACACAGTGCCGGTCGAGGTCTGGGAGTCGGTGCGCGCAGCGTTGCGCGACCGCGCCATCAGCCATCGGCAGTTCGCGTCGGCGCTGGACACCTCCTTCTGTGGCTCCGCATTGTCGCGGCACGCTCCGTCGCGTACGCGAATGGCCAAGATCGCGACGATTCTCGGCGACGCCGACATGGAGGTGCTGGCGACCAACGACGTATTCTGGGACACGATCGTCGAGATCCAGCCGCTGGGGGAGCGTGAGGTATATGACGCCACGGTGCTCGGCAATCACAACTTCGTCGCCAACGGAATCGCCCTCCACAACAGCTTGGAGCAAGACGCCGACGTAGTGATCCTGCTGCACCGCGACGACGTCTACGAGCGGGAGTCCACCCGCCCGGGCGAGGCGGACCTGATCGTGGCCAAGCACCGGGCCGGCCCCACCGACACGATCGTCGTCGCCTTCCAGGGGCACTACTCGCGGTTCGTGGACATGCAGCGGACATAGGTCCTTGCCGACGACTGTGTCGAGACGTCGAGCTGCTAGGGCCGCTCGTTGGTGAGCTCCTTGAGCACGGCCGTCCAATGTCGGCGCAACATGAGCGAACTCCAACGGCGATCGCGACTGTTCTGGCGTGGATCGGGTGGACTACGTCGACACCTTCATCGCCGTCGCAGACGACAGCACGGCGGCCGTGGGCACCGTTCCGCCGAGCAAGCCGTCGGTCGCGTCACGTGCCCACCAGATGATCTCGGAGCACCCTTACAGATGCACCTCGGGCGACGTCATCTTCGCCGTCTTCGCTGACCGCCACGGAGTCCCCGAGCAGGAGCGGGCGGCGGCTCGCAACCAGTTCTACTCGCGGAGTCAGGCCTGCCTACGGTCCTCGGAGCTTGGCAAGCGCTACGGGTGCGGCGGCCACGCCGATGCCGACGGCCGGATCGCCCTGGTAGGCGTCGAGACGCCCGAGTACGCCGCGTTCCTCTCCGGCCGGCACCGGAGCTTGGGCGGCGCTCCAACCAAACTCACGAAGGCCATGCGAACCTCCCGAGCACCCGGGTGACCGGGAACAGTCGACCCGGGCGCAGGCCGAGATCTGGCCGCGCTATCGCGGGGTCAACACACAGAACTCATGGCCATCGGGATCGGCCATGACCACCCAGCTGACCTCGCTCTGGCCGATGTCGATGCGAGTCGCACCGAGGGAGACGAGACGGTCGACCTCCGCTTGCTGATCACCGTGGACGGGTGGAGCGATGTCGAAGTGCAGCCGGTTCTTCCCGGTCTTCGGCATCAGTGGCGGACCGCCCCAGGTGATCTTCGGACCGCCGCGCGGCGAGCGGATCGCGGTCTCTTGGTCCTGGTCCCAGACCAACGGCCAGCCCAACGCTTTGCTCCAGAAGTACCCGACGTCCTGCGAACCGTCGCACGCGAGCGCTCCGAGGAACCCGCAGTCAGCAAGGAACTTGTTGCCCGGCCCGAGCACGCAGAACTCGTTGCCTTCGGGGTCTGCGAGCACAACATGTCCCTCCTCCGGGCGTTGACCGATGTCGATGTGCCGGGCGCCGAGTCCAAGCGACCTCGCCACCGTCTGCTGCTGGCCCTCGACGGACGTGCTCGTCAGATCGAAGTGCATCTGGTTCTGGCCGGCCTTCTGCTGCTGGGACGGAAGAAGTCCGATCCGGAACCCGGTGTCGTCGCTCGGCAGGAGCGCAATGCCGTCTTGGGGGTGGTCGGCCATCTCCCAGCCCAGGACGCCGGCCCAGAAGCGCGCGAGACGGAGCGGGTCGTTCGCATCGAAGCAGAGCGCGAGGAGGTGACAAGTCATTCCGCTCCGCACCTCCGATC